>JBBRVV010000041.1:0-10355 GCA_038246525.1 Pseudanabaenales cyanobacterium | reverse complement strand
TATCACGTAAGAACTGAGAGATCGCACCATGCAGCATCGGTCCACGCCAAGCAAGCGCCTGATTACCAAACTGAGTAAAAATTCGCGAAACAATCTTAACACCATAGTTAAAAGCAGGTTCAATTATGTCTTTGCCATCTGCTCCTTTGGATAATTGATCGGCTCCAAACCGAAAATCATTCATACCCAGCATCAAAGGCACATTCGGCCCATAGATATCTGCGTCCAAAATTCCCACCTGTGCGCCTAAGTCCGCTAGGGACACCGCCAAATTGACCGAAACCGTAGTTTTGCCAACTCCACCTTTGCCACTAGATACGGCAATAACATGCCTAATTCCCTGCCCTTTAGATTGGATAGGATTGGTGGCTTGCAGTGGCGGAGTAATTTGCGGCTCTAGCTCTATTACTTTTACCCAGACATCCTTCACGCCTAAAGCTAGAACTGCTGCCTTTGACTGGGAAATGAGCAAATCTCGTTGGTCTGTTTTTGCGCCTACCAAAGAGAATCCCACTACCCCAGTATCGCGGATCACGATGTCTTGTACCATCTCTGCATCGATTAGACTTCGACCTGTATCTGGCAAAATCACCGCAGCCAATGCCTGAGAAATATCGGATATCGAGGGGATAGTAGTCATAAGCAGTTAGAAAAGCCTAATTAATTGCAAAAATCTCCATCAGCAATGATAACCTAGACCTACTGCTTTAATATCACGGACAAAATCATGGGCATATTGGTGCAAACCGTCAAACCAACTGGACGATTAGATGTAACCACCGCCGCCAAATTTCGTAAGGATGTGAGCGATCTGGCTATGCAAAAACCCAAATATTTAATTGTTGACCTGGCAGAAGTTGGCTTCATGGATAGCTCTGGCTTAGGCGCGTTAGTTTCTGCACTCAAATCAATCAAGGCGGCTGAAGGAGAAATGATTGTTTGTTCTCCCAGCGAACAGGTACAGATGCTGTTTGAATTGACTAGCATGGGCAAAATTTTTAAGATTTACGCCAGCCCTCAAGATTTTGCTACCAAAGAAAACGTGGCGATCGCCTAAATCCAGTCTTTTTTTTGGCTTTGCAAACTTGAGAAATTGCAAACTCGAGAGATAATGGGGCTAAGCATCCATGTTAGGTTTTACTATTTCAATTTATAAAATTATCGTGCTGCTAAACAACCTTCTTTCTCTCTGATCTACTTATTTCACTTTTAGGCAAAAGTATTTTTGGTAAGATACCTCAAGTATCTGATCAATTCACTACCTATTTTTTTCAGGAGAAATCAGCTTGAAAGGCATTTTAATTAGTCTTAGTGTTGTCGTAGTTGCGATTGTATTTTCGCTAGTAATTCAACTTACCACTACGCCCAAAGTAGCGATCGCCGCTGAGCCAGAGCCAAACCAATCTGAACTTGTGGCTAAGGCAGAAGAATACCTCACTACTTCATCAGGATTAAAATATAAAGACATAAAGGTGGGTACTGGCGCTACTCCAACTAAAGGTCAGAAGGTAACCGTACATTACACAGGCACCCTAGAAAATGGGACAAAGTTTGATAGTTCACGCGATCGCGCTAGACCATTTGATTTTGAGCTAGGCGTAGGTCAAGTAATCAAAGGATGGGATGAGGGACTATCCACCATGAAAGTTGGGGGTCGTCGTCAGTTAGTAATACCGCCTGGATTAGGCTATGGCTCCCGTGGTGCGGGTGGGGTGATTCCGCCAAATGCAGTTTTGCTCTTTGACGTAGAGCTACTCAAGATTTCTTAATTATTTCTAAAGCTCTTCGTAATATTCCGTTACATTTTTGTAAAGTTATGTTAATGTAGTTATATCGAAACAAACGAAGTCAAGGCAAATTAAAAAAACCCTGGCTAAAAGCTCAAAACAAAAGATCTAACGGAGAAAAGTCATGGAAAATAATCAACCAAAATTCGGCTTCAACACCTTCGCTGAAACTTGGAATGGACGCTTGGCAATGCTAGGATTCGTCATCGGTTTAGCCACCGAGTTCTTGACTGGTCAGGGTATCTTGTCTCAAATCGGCTTGTAGGATTTAATTTCCGCTGTACTAAAGCCCTAAGCTGAAAATATAAAAATATAGCGGATAACAAATTAAAGACAACATTAAAGACCCAGGTATGAAAGTTTTAACTCATAGGCTTAAATATAAAGGTCTCATAGATTCAAGCTCAAATACTCAAGTCTGAAGGTTCTAATTTAATGACTAAAAGTTAACTATTGAAAAATAGCAAGAAACCAAGAATAGAAATCAATAATAGAAATCAAGAGGAGCTACAAACTAGCTCTTTTTTTATTTGAACTGTAATCTTCTAATAATCAACTTTGATTGTTTAAGCATCAAGTACCTGTGACTAGGGATCAACCATTGACTGCCTTAGTAGATTAGTAGCAATTACCAATATTTATAAGTCAACTGGAGAACTTTAAGGCGATCGCATATAATACTCATACAAAACATGGTGGCATCTGCAACGCAACTTATGAGTTACTGCCTCAACCCTGAATGCTTACAGCCTCAAAATACTGACCATGATCAGAACTGCCAAAGTTGCGGATCAAACTTAGTTTTGCGAGGGCGCTATCGAGCAACTGGTACCCTTGGACAGGGGGGATTTGGGCGCACCTATATGGCGGTGGATTTAGATCGGTTGAATAGTGTCTGTGTAATCAAGCAATTTTTGCCCAAGCTCCAAGATGCGTTGGCGATCGAGAAAGCCACTAGTTTATTTAATCAAGAGGCAATTCGGCTGTATGAGTTAGGTGTACATCCCCAGATTCCCTCGCTATTAGCTTTTTTTGTGCAGGGCGAAAGGCAATATTTGGTTCAAGATTTTATCCCAGGCAAAAACTTACTAAAAGAATTGGAGCTAGAGCGCTCATTTCCTGAAGCTAAAATCTGGGCGCTGTGGCGCGATCTTCTGCCCGTGCTCCAGTTTGTGCATGAGCATCAGGTAATTCACCGCGACATTAAGCCCGAAAATATTATTCGCCGCGAACCCGATGATCGCTTAGTCCTAATTGATTTTGGCGTAGCTAAGGTATTAAATCCTGCTGCTTGGAATGCTTCGGGTACTACGATTGGTTCACCTGGCTATATGCCAATGGAGCTTTTGGTCGATGGCAAAGTCTATGCTGCGAGTGATCTATATGGTTTGGGGATCACCAGTTTTCATCTGCTGACCATGGTTTCGCCGCATAAGTTATTTATTAAATATGGTTTCAGTTGGCTGGCTAAATGGCGCAAATGCCTAAAAAAGCCTGTTAGTTCTGTATTTGGACAGGTTTTAGATAAGCTATTACATGAAGATTATACTCGTCGCTACCAATCAGCAAATGAAGTCTTAGAAGATATTCAACGTTTGGCAGAATCGCGAAATAAACCTGAAAATTCCGCAGAGGATTTGATTCAAGTTGCTCAGCGATCGCCGTCTCAAAATAGAGCTAAAGTCGAAAAAATTGATCAAGATCAGGAATTTATCGAAGATTTCCTCCGTGATCTCAATCCGAATAAACCTGTTTTAGATTCAAGTGCAACACCAGAAGAGTTCTCTAAATTAAGCTCAATCGAGTATGACTCAGATGTTGAGATTGATGAGATTTTAATGGATATTCAATCTTCTGTTACTTATATTGAGTCAGATCCATCAAAAGCGACTGCGACCGATCATGACGTAGCTAACGCCTTAGATGATGAATTAATCGATGAATTTTTAAGAGATATTAAAGCTTCCTCGATTAGTCTGAATAGCTTTTTACACGAAAAAGTAGTAGTGGCAGATCAATTTAGTGCTACTCAAATTCAAGAGTGGGAATGTATTCGCACAATTCAAGCTCATACTACAGGAGTCGGAGGTTTACTCTGCGCTAGTGATCGCCAAACTCTATTAACCGCAGGAGAACATCGTAGTGTCAAAGCTTGGGATCTAAACACAGGCAAACTACTCAAGAATCTAATCGATGCGGATAGTTGTGCTACCTGTAGCGGTACGGGCAAAGTCCAACGCATGACCAGAATGTTGGTGATGGAAGCAATTCAAAATACTACCTGTCCAGATTGTGAAGGCTTCGGCAGAAATCCTGATAAGAGAGAAAGATTTAGTGCCTTGGCTTTCAATATTTTGGGCAAAAGTCTTGCGATCGCTACGCCTGACCGTAAAATCAAGTTATTTGAAATCGCCAATCTATCTTCTAGCAAACTGCTCCGCTTCTGGAATGACGTGGGAGAAATTGAAGCCTTAGCCCTCAGCCCTAATGGCCAAATCCTAGTTGGTGGTGGCAGCGATCGCACGATTAAAATTTGGCAGTTAGATAAAGAGCGATCGGTCATCCATTTAACTGGACATCAAGGTTCAATTTTGGCATTATTAATTTGTTTTGATAACCAAACCCTGATCAGTGCTAGTGCCGACAAGACGATTAAAATTTGGAATCTCAAAAATGGGAATCTAGTTCGGACTTTGGTTGGTCATCAAAAAGCGGTAACTTCTCTTGCCCTCAGTCCCGATGGGAATCAGTTAGCAAGTGGCAGCTACGACACCATGGTTAAACTTTGGAATTGGCAAGCGGGCAAACATTTACTCAATCTTGAAGGGCATTCCAGTGGAATTAGTGCTTTGAGTTTTAGTAATGATGGACTACCGCTTCTTGCCAGTGGTAGCAATGATGGAGCAGTTAATATTTGGCATTTAGGCAGAAATCAATTGGTAAATATCCTGGTAGATCACAGCCAGAAGATTAATGCTCTTAGTTTTAGTCCTAATGGACAAATTCTAATCAGTGGCAGCCACGATCAAACCTTGAAGATCTGGCGCGTATTTTAGCTTGGTTTGCAGATGCTTTTAGCTCCAACTCAAAAATGTTTCTTAATCGAGTCTGCTTGCAGCGATCGCTTGGCATAGATCCTAATTTAGCGCTGTAATTGCTATTTCTGCCCTTTTTTTGTTAAGGTTTGGTTAGTTTGCAGATTTTGGTATAGCCCCTTGAACTTAGATACTCTGATTACGCAATTGCGATCGCTCTCCGAACAGTCAAATCAGGCGGTAGCGCAAATCCAGACCCCAGAGCAACTAGAGCAGATTCGGTTGGCATATTTGGGCAAAAAAGGCTTGATTTCCCAGGTTTTGGGCAATATGGGTAAGTTAGCCGCCGATGAACGTCCCCAAATTGGCGCGATCGCTAATCAAGTGAAAGAGGAACTGCAAAGCCGATTAGATGCTAAAAAAGATCAACTACAGCAGCAACTGATTGCCCAGAAATTAATCGCTGAGGCCTTGGACGTAACTATGCCTGGAACCATGCGATCGCCTCAGGGTCGGATCCATCCTCTCCAGAGCACAATTGATCGAATGCTGGATATTCTGGTGGGATTGGGTTATACCGTAGCTCAAGGGCCAGAAATTGAAACTGATTATTACAATTTTGAAGCGCTAAATACACCTGCTGACCATCCCGCCCGTGATATGCAGGACACGCTTTATCTATCTGATGGCAAACTACTTCGCACCCAGACTTCTTCAGTGCAGATTCGCTACATGGAGACTAATGAGCCACCTTTTCGGATTGTTTGTCCTGGACGAGTCTATCGTAAGGATGACGTGGATGCTACCCACTTTCCCGTATTCAATCAATTAGAGCTTTTGGCAGTGGAAGAAGGATTAACTTTTGGCGATTTGAAAGGCACAGTTAACACTTTTATTGAAGAGCTTTTTGGTGAATGCGAAGTTCGTTTCCGTCCTAGCTATTTCCCTTTTACCGAACCTTCTGCGGAAGTGGATGTACGTTGGAATGGTCGCTGGTTAGAATTGGGCGGATGTGGCATGGTCGATCCAAATGTGTTCAAGGCAGTAGGCTACGATCCTTTACAGGTGACAGGATTTGCTTGGGGTTTTGGCGTGGAGCGAGTTGCGATGGTATTACATCAAATTGATGATATTCGCCGTTTATTCACTAGCGATCTACGCTTCTTGCGTCAGTTTTAGCCTGTACCAGTTTTAGTTAGCCATTCAGCTAAGCGAGTTAATTATGCTTTTGAACCTGAAGATTGAGAATTTTGCCCTAATTGAACAGCTTAATTTGGAACTTGGGGCAGGGCTAAATATCCTCACAGGTGAAACAGGTGCAGGAAAATCTATTATTCTCGATGCTTTAGATGCAGCGTTGGGTGGAAAAATCTCGGCTCGTGCCCTACGAACTGGTGCAAACCGCGCCTATATTGAAGCCACTTTTAGCTTGAATTCTAGTTTGCGTAACTGGTTGAATGCGGCAGAAATCGATCTAGACATTGATACTGAATCGTCAGAATTGATCTGTAGTCGAGAAATTACCATTCGCAGTAATCGCAATCGGATCAATGGTGTGGTAGTAAATAAGCAGCAGATGCAATCTATTCGCGAATTGTTATTGGAAATAACTGCCCAAGGGCAAACCGTAGCTCTAGGACAAACTGCCCAGCAGCGAGACTGGCTAGATATATTTGGGGAACATACCGAAATTCGGCAGAAAGTAGCGGAACAATACGAAACTTGGAAGCGATCGCACGATCAACTAATTGAAAGACAAAATAGCGATCGCCAGCGATTACAGCAATTAGATATGTTGCAATTTCAATTACAGGAATTAGAGACGGCGGAGATCGAAGATTCTAACGAGTTAGATCAATTAGCTCAAGAGAGTTTGCGGCTTTCCCATAGTGTGGAACTAGAGCAACAGAGTTTTGATGTGTATGAAATGCTTTACCAAAGCGAAGATGGTGATGCCTGTGCTGATCTATTGGGAAAAGCTGAAAGTATTCTCACTCAAATGGCAACGGTCGATCCCGAAATAAATGGAATTGTAGAGATGATCACCAGTGCCTTAGTGCAAGTAGAAGCAGCAGGCAGACAAATTAATGCCTACGGAAGTAGTCTAGAAGCCGATCCTAATCGCTTGCAAACTGTAGAAGAAAGAATTCGACAACTCAAACAAATCTGTCGCAAATATGGCTCTCCCTTGGCTGAAGCGATCGCTTACAAGCAAAAACTACAAAATGATTTGGGAAATCTCGATCAAGCGAATCAATCCTTGGAAGTTCTCACCAAAACCATTGCCAAGCAGCAAAAGCTTTTAAAACAAACCGCTAGCCAACTTTCCCAAATGCGACAACAGGCAGCCAAAAATCTAGCACAGACTTTAATTTCCACGCTCAAATCTTTAGCAATGGAAAAAGTCCAATTTGAAGTTAGATTTTTGGAGATTGAACCTTCGATTTCGGGCAGCGATCGCTTGACATTTTGGTTTAGTGCGAATCCTGGCGAACCATTACAACCTTTAGCCGATACCGCATCTGGCGGCGAAATGAGTCGATTTTTATTGGCACTCAAAACTTGTTTAGCAGAGCGCAAGCAAGAAAAAAACTCTGAGGAGCTAGATCTAAATAATTTAGGTAATACCTTAGTATTTGATGAAATTGACGTAGGCGTATCTGGTCGAGTAGCTCAAGCGATCGCCGCACAACTCTATCAACTCAGTCGCCATGCTCAAATTCTCTGTGTTACTCACCAACCAATTATTGCGGCGATCGCCGATCAGCATTTTCAAGTAGTAAAACAGACTCTTCCAGCTTTAAATGGAGATCAAAGCGAAAGAACTTCTGTGCTGGTTAATCATCTCAATCCAAAACAGCGCTTACAAGAACTGGCACAACTGGCAGCAGGTGAAGCAGGAGTCGGCAAACAAGCAAAAAATAGTCTTGCCTTTGCTAAAACTCTTTTAGAGCAAGCCACTAACTTGAGACAAAAAGCTTAATATAATCCTAAGTAAGGTAAATTTAATCACAAACAAATACTAAAAGTAGATTAGAATAAATAACCCTAAAGATGTTGCAAGATTTAAATTAAATTCAGTTGCTCTTTCTACCTCACTATGCCTACACCTACTATTAAAACTAGCCAATTAGAAACTAGCCAATTAGAAACTAGCCAATCAGAATCTAACCTGTCAGAATCTACAAGACGCTTACAATTGCTTAAGCACTATCAGAAGCTGACTGAGATAGATCAGAAAATTGTGCAGTTGCTGGCGGTTTTGTATGAACCTGTGAACAGAGCATTATTTACTGCCAGCTTTCTAGAACTTGCAGAAAACTTTAACGCCAAAGACCAAGCCGCAATTGGCAAGAGTTTAAAGTCCAAACTTGATCAATTAATTCAGCTTGGGTTATTTAAGTCGCTAAATGCTTCGACTATTTGTTGTGATCCTTTAATCCTCGATATTGCGGTTCGCAATGCTTTAAGTAAAGGTGATTTTGAAAAGTTTGTAACTCAGATAGGGAAAAATTTTCCCATTTCTACCTATAAAAATGGCTCACGTTACTTCACCAGCGATGCCCAGCTTTTGCGAGAAATTCGGATTGGTATTTATCTCCATGACTTGAATTTCATAGAAAAGCAATACAACTCGTTCCTTCGCTATGGCGATACAGTTAAATATGAGCTTAGTTTAGAGTTTATCCTCAAAAAGCTGATATCTAATCCTTTTGAGCTGAGTTGGATTCAGTCTCTACCATTATCTCTGTTTGAGATCGCCGTGAATAGTATTTATATTGATACTATGCTCCACTTAAATCCAGTGCCTGAAGTATTTAAACTGCTATCTGAGCGTTGTTCGGTAGGTGGAGAGTTTGCCACAGATTTTTTAATAATCAGGCTAAGTGAGCAATTGATGTTGCAGGGACGTTTAACTGAGGCGGAGCATTATGCTCAGAAACTAGCTGAGGGAAACTCGCGGACTCTGCTTATGGGTGGAATTAGTTTTTTTCGCGGTGATTATGACCAAGCGATCGCTACCTATACAGTTGCGCTAAAAGTTTTGAGAAAGGACGTCGGAAAACGCAATATCTTTTTCAGTGGAATCGCTGGCATATACTTCGTTTTGGCATTAATTAAAGTGGGAACGGGCGATCGCCTAAGTGAGGCAGAAAACTATAGCTTGATGATGACTGGTAGCAATAATCATTGGCTGCAAGGTAGCTTTATTTCGCTGTTGACGGTAATAAAATTTCAGCGAGGAGATTTATCACAAAAAGAGAATATTATCAGAATAAAAGTTCCTTCCTACACAGAACATCATGCAATTGGCTCTTTAATTACTGCCCTATGCCTGTATTGGCTCAATCCAGAAGTAGCAAAGAAAATTCTACCCAAAATCCTAGAGCCTTTATATCAACAGGCAATGGCGGCTGAAATGTATTGGATCGCCAGAGAAAGCTTTGAACTACTTGGCAAGGTTAAAATCACTAAGCAAGGAAAAGGTTTTGGTGATGATACCTTAAAAATGCCGATCAATATTGCTAAGGGAATGAGCGTGATCCCGACAATTGTAGAATTTGTTCATCCCAAAGAAAACTGGGAAATCTCGCTCAATGCGTTGGCAAATTTAAATCAAACAACAACAACTGCTGCTACCAAAGCAGAAAATAGTCTGCGCATGGCATGGTTTTTAACTTTAGGAAATGGGCAATATTCAATTCAACCAAAGGAGCAAAAACTAAGTGCTAAAGGGGTTTGGAGTAATGGGCGAAATATTGCGCTAAAGCGATTAAGCGAGACCCCAGGAGAACTTAATTATTTAACCACACAGGATTATCAAGTTTGCGCTCAAATTGAAGTATCTAGTTTGGGGTATGGTTATAGTTCTAACAAGCAATACTCATTTGATGATAAAGCGATGCGGAGCTTAGTTGGACATCCCATGATTTTCTGGGAAGATTCGCCAACTGTAGCAATTGAAGTGGTTAAGGGCGAGCCAGAATTGTTAGTCAAGCAGAAAAACAGTAATTATTTAACGATTGAGTTTTTCCCTGAGCCTCAAGAGAACCGAGAATTAATGATAGTCAAGGAAACTCCCACCCGCTTAAAAGTTTTTGAAATCAAAGAAGAGCATCGGCGGATCATCAATATTATTGGCAGTAAGAATAAATTGGAAGTGCCAGTATCGGCGAAAGAACGAGTTTTGGCGGCGATTAGTGCGGTTTCTGGGATCTTAACCATCCACTCCGATATTGGTGGTGGTGCGGTCAACGCTGAGGAAGTTGCAGCAGATTCTACTCCCCATGTTCACCTTCTCCCAGCCGCAGGTGGCTTAAAAGTAGCAGTATTATCCCGACCATTCACTAGCATTGGCTCCTATTATCGTCCTGGTACAGGCGGTGCTACAGTATTGACTGAGATTGAAGGTAAACGCCTGCAAACCACTCGCAATCTTAAAGAAGAGAAAAAATTTGCAAATGCGGCGATCGCTGCCTGTCCCACTTTTAATTTGCATGAATCGACCGATGGTGAGTGGCAGATTGAGGAT
>JBBRVV010000040.1:0-10387 GCA_038246525.1 Pseudanabaenales cyanobacterium | reverse complement strand
TAGTGGTGCTAGCAATCCCTTGATCTTTCTCTTGCTTTGGCTCCTGATCGCCCCCCTCATTAATCCCTTGCTCAGCTTTAATCCCTTGATCAACTTTAGTAGGGGCGACGACAGTTTTTTTAGGCATAAGAAAATTTGCGTACAATGCTTGAGATTCAGACTATTTTAACCTACAAAAGCCATAATTAGGCTTTAGCTATAGATCAGATGGTACAGGCAATCAGGAGGCTATTCTGTGCCATATAGCACCAAGATCATAATTATAAATAGACTAACTAGTCCGCGCTTATTTTTATAATAAATTCTGATTAATAAACGCTAAGATTTGATGGCGCTGGTAAAGCTACTTGGCTATCAGAGTTCTCGCTAGAAGCGATCGCTTGCATTAAACTTGCCATTTCTAGGGCATTCATCGCATATTCCCAGCCTTTATTACTTTTGATCCCTGCTCGCTCTAGCGCTTGTTGCATTGTGTCCGCTGTGATGATGCCAAAAATCACGGGTACTCCAGTTTGGTTAGCTGCTGCCGCAATCCCCTTGGCTACTTCTGAAGCCACGTAGTCAAAATGTGGGGTATCTCCTCTAATTACCGCACCCAGACAAATTACAGCATCGTAGCGTCCAGTTACCGCTAGTTTTCTAGCGACTAATGGTACTTCAAAGCAACCTGGAACCCAGGCATAATCTACTTGTTCGGTAATATTTACGCCGTGACGTTGGAGGGCATCCTGACATCCACCCAGTAACCGATTCACGATTAAGTCATTAAATCTTCCCACTACCACCGCAAACTTGAAATGATCGCTCTGGGCAAAACTACCCTCAAAAACTGCCATATATTATTTTGATTAGATTAAAGAATTTTGATTTAGCTATGATTCTATTTTAATTGCAGCGATCGCCAAAATTTGATGTCCTACTCCCTTCCTAATCAAGATTTAGATATTTTGGGTGTGGGGGCTAAGCCCCCACCAAGGGGTTTCACCCCTTAACTCCATTACAGCAAGGTCCATTCCTACAGTAAGAAGGGAGTAGATTTCAGGTTGATAGATAGAAAAACTATCTTTTTTGCAGCATATATTCTTCAACTAGACGCATATTTTGCAAATATTTTTGTTCTTCAACTAATAGATTTCCTTGTTCGCGTAATACCTGAAGATTAAATATTGGCTGATATAGTTCTGGCAAGGGCTGATCGCTATTTAGTAAACGCATTGAGAGATTTTCTAAGCCGACACTGTAGATAAATTTACGGATTTGTTGATCAAAAAGACGCGATCGGATCGCACTAAAAAAGTCGATTGACTGATCAGGAAACAGCTCTACTAAGTTTTCGATTTCCCGCTGGGATAGTTGATCCGCCGCAAAAATGCCGCTCACAATGCCGATGCGATCGCTATGATCTGGCTGCCAAAAAAACTTCTCCATCCGTCCATCGCGTAAAAGCGGAGCGTACATAGTAGAAAAATCATTACCAGTCACAATAATCGGTACTCGCTTGATTGGCTTGTCATCATAACTACCAGGCAACTGCACATTGGTGGGATTGTCCGCAATATTCATCAAAGTGGCATTCACCAACTGGGTATTTACCGTATATTGAGTAGCCTGATCGACCCGACCTGCACCTGCATCAATGTCATTTACCATCAAAATGCAGATCTTACCCCTTACCCGCATCAACTCTGCTGCTTCTCGATAGCGCAACCGTACTAACCGCGCAGGATCGCCAGCATCTGGGCTTTCCAGTTCTCCTCCCGACATTTGTACAGGCTCAATTCCCATTCGCGCAAACGCTAACTCACATTGAAAAGTCTTACCTTCGCCCTTACGCCCGTGAATCCCCAAAATTAGTGGTGTAGCCAGCTCAGGCAAATTTAATAAATTTTTAGTAATATGAACTGCTAACTTATCTAAAAAACGAGGTGAAATGTAGTGAGTCATGAAATGAGGTTTGGTTTAGGAATATATGGACAATATTTTGGGGCTAAATACTAAGTTTTGTAGCAATAGCTACATTCTATGCTACATTTAGGCTAGAAAAAATACACTAATATACTTTAGAAAACTGTTTATTATGAACATTAACAAAGAAATCAAAAAAGAAGCTACTGCTAATCACCAAGCAAACATGGCTTCTTCTCTCAAGCGCCGCCTTGAAGCTGCTAGAGCTAATAACAATTCCCAGTTGGTTGAGGCTCTCCAAAACGAAATGAAGCAACTAGGCTTGGGCTAGACCTAAGCTAGATTTGAATCCAAATTTAATGAATCCAAATTTAATAAAGTTATTTCCTCTGCCATTATTTAGTGATTGCTATTTGGCAGGGAATTTTTTTGATTAATCTTATTAAAAGTCCTAAAGTGCACCTGCTACCGTCTGATCTAAAACACTCTCGGAGATGTGGCTAGTGACGTTCATGGTTTGCAAAATGGGAAGATGCTCAGCGCCAAGCGGATAGTCAATCACGCTTACGCCTCCATTGCCTTGTTTAAATGTCCAGAAATACTCAGTACCTAGTCCAAACACCTGGCAGAGAATCGCCTTGTTTACTGCATCATGGGCAACTACCAGCGCCGTATGACCTACAGGTACCGATCTAATTATTTCTTGCCAAGCCTCAGCTACCCTTTGCCACACTTGATCCAGATTTTCTCCCTCAGGCATTTGGACAACTTGGGGTTCAGTTTGCCAACGTTGCAATTCTCCAGGAAACTCCGCTACAATCTCGGATTCTAGTTTGCCTTCCCATTTACCGTGGGAGATTTCCCGCAAGCGATCGCTAAGCACTAAATCTTTGAGTACGTCTAAGTTTGAGTGAAAGGGATCTAAAATTTTGATCGCAGTTTGCTTTGGGCGCAGCATTGAGCTACTGAAAGCACAATCAATCTTTATATTTGCTAAAAACTTGCCTGTCAGTTCGGCTTGCTCTTCACCCTTGGGATTGAGGGGCACATCAATTTGTCCTTGAAAGCGCTTTTGTCGATTCCAGTCGGTTTCACCGTGACGTACTAATAAAATGCGGACACCTTGATGATTTTTTTTCAGGGGTGGCAAATAGCTACTCAGTATAGGCTCAAGATGAGTGACGACATTCACAGATTCCAATTGAGCTTGTCCTTGTTGGAAATTCAAGACGCTGATCGCGCAATTATATTGTTGTAAGCAGTGATAGCTATCAATTTCAACTCCTAATGCTGTGCAGATTAGGGCGCGGTTGATGCCACTATGTCCAACCAATAAAATTGTGTCGTTTGGATGTTTGGCGAGGGTTTCTTGCCAAAAGTCTCTTGCCTGAGCAAACAAGTCCACAATCGGATAGCGATCGCCCAACTTAAACTGATCTGGCTGGTTTTGCCATTGCTCATAGGCTACAGGGAAATCTAGGCGCACTTTTTCAAAATCTATTCCCTCCCATAGCTCAAGATCGATCTCGCATAAATTATGGTCAGCGATCGCTTTGGGGACGGTTTGAAATTCTTGGAAAATATAAGCGGCAGTCTGTTGGGTACGCACTAGGGGGCTGACATAGGCGTAATCAAATTTAATATTCTTGAGCGCTTTGCCAGCTAGGGTTGCTTGCTGCTGCCCTTTGGCTGTAAGCGTAGATTGCAATTCTGGCTGATTGAGGTTGCCTCTGCCTTGCACAATGCCAGCGATATTAGACGTACTCTCGCCATGACGGACTAAAATTACTCGAGTCACTAGATTTTTGCCCCTCAATGTTTAAGTTTTATCTGTTTAAGTTTTATCTTGACTTTGAAAGTAAATCTTACCGAAAAATGGACGTTTCATGATGATTTTGCCGATTTTGTAAATTAAAACCATCACTGGAATTGCGCAACTAAAGCCACTTATCTTTTAATGCAAAATTGCTTTAGAGCTATATGAAAGATCAATGTTGCTGGAAATTTGCACGCTAAGATTGATGCTTGGTACTGTGATATAGTAAACCTTAACCAGTGTCTACCTAAACGTTCAACACTTGATGTGATACTAAGGCTCCAATATTTGAGCCTCAATTTCAGGCTTTTGAGTAACAGATATTGGCTGCATATACTGATCGTAGATATTAAGTATTTGAAAGATGATTAAGCGCTAGATTGCACAAAGCAAATCTTCTAATTTACTAATCTTTTAGCTGTTTAAATCTTACTTATCTAACTTCCATAGGTTAGGTATCAAATAAATTAAACTTAAAAATTAGATTTAATTTACTTAAATTAACTAGGCTTAATCAAGTTAGATACTTTACCTGAGTAGTAATACCTGAGTCGTAATGGCTAAGTAGTAATGGCTAAGTAGTAAAGTATCTTACTTGCTCTCTGACTACCTGGCTTTTTGCCTGAATACTTAATCAACCTGACTGGATTCATAATCAAATAGATTCTGACTTTGTCACATTCCTGAACTTTCCAGATATATCAATCTTAAGATATATAAATTTTGACAGTTCCTTCAGTAGTTTGTGCAAGCGAGGTTTTCTTCCCTATGTCTCTGGATGAATTAAGAATTAGTGCATCAAATAAAGTTCGGCGGGAAATGATTTAGCTAGAAACTTAGTCTGAGGAATTAATCCTTTGGCAAAAGAATATAGGTTTGAATTAAATTTGAATCCATTAGTTAGGTTGAGGGGTCTTAGTTTTAGAAGCATTATGCCAGTAAGCGAATGTAACCTAGTCTATGAAGGTAAAATTGTGAAAGTAGAGATGTTGCGAAGTCTACTTGATTTAGACCTAGTTTAGTTCTTTATAGTGAGTAAAACTTAGAAGCGAAAACTAATTTATTCATACTTAGATTCATACTTAGCCAGGGAAGCGATCGCTTCTTTTAGCCCTTAGGTAAATGTTAGTCTTGAGTAATTATTAGTTTTGAGTAATCATAAATAATTAGTTATCAAATAAGTAGTTTTTAGAGTTTCTAGAGTTTCCACAAATCTCTCTGAGCCTCCTAACGCAAAAGACTTCTAAGTTCATAAACAAATAATTTTAGTCCAGTAATTCAATCAATAAGCCCATAGGAAATTTTTGAGGAAATTGAATGTTCAAACAAGTGATTATTGCCGAGCAACATCGAATTGCGGCAGTATTTAGTGAAGATCAAATTGAAGAGATTATCGTAGCGGCTGGTACACACCAGGTCGGTGATGTGTACATGGGGGTGGTGGAAAACATCCTGACTAGCATCGATGCCGCCTTTGTAAATATTGGGGACAATGAACGCAATGGTTTTATTCATATTTCTGATTTAGGCCCCCTGAAACTGCGCCGTAATTCCACTTCAATTAGCGATTTGATTTCGCCTCAGCAAAGAGTATTAGTCCAGGTGATGAAGGAACCCACAGGGAATAAGGGACCGCGACTAACGGGAAATATTTCGATGCCAGGTCGCTATGCGGTATTGTTGCCATACGGACGGGGTGTAAATCTATCTAAACGGATCAAAAGTGAGTCTGAGCGCAATCGCCTACGCGCATTAGGAATTTTGGTGAAACCATCGGGCACGGGTTTGCTACTTCGCACTGAAGCCGATGGTGTGTCTGAGGATGCAATTATCGAAGATATGGAGAACTTACAAAAGCAGTGGGAAGCAATTCAAGCTGATGCGGCTGTCACTAGATCGCCTTCCCTGTTAAGTCGCGATCGCGATTTTGTCCAAAAAGTATTAAGGGATGCCTATTCCACCGATGTAAATCGAATTGTGGCTGATTCACCAGAGGGCTTAAAACGGATCAAACATCACTTGCAGAATTGGGGTGAAGGTAAAATTCCTGCGGGGTTATCCGTTGACTATCATCGAGAGCGGACTTCGATTTTAGAATATTTTCGGGTAAATGCGGCAATTCGCGAAGCGCTCAAACCCAGAGTGGATCTGCCTAGTGGCGGCTATATAATTATTGAGCCAACCGAAGCGCTGACCGTAATTGATGTCAACTCTGGTTCGTTTACGCGATCGCAAACTTCACGGGAAACTGTACTTTGGACAAACTGCGAAGCCGCTAAGGAAATTGCCCGCCAGATCCGACTGAGGAATATTGCTGGGATGATTGTGGTGGATTTCATCGATATGGATACCCGCAAAGACCAGATGCAATTATTAGAGGAATTTAACAAAGCCCTGCGGGTTGATAAATCTCGTCCACAAATTGCGCAATTGACTGAGCTAGGCTTGGTGGAGATGACGCGCAAACGTATGGGACAGAGCATCTATGAATTATTTGGTCAACAATGTACGACTTGCTTAGGGTTGGGAATTATTGCCCGTCTACCTGGAGAGTCTATGGTGCAGCGAGAGGTGGATCATCATCATCTCAACCTAGAAACTCAATTTGTAGCTGAGTTCAGTAAAGATGAAAGTCTGCTGGCTGAAGAAGATGAAGACTCACGCCTAAATGGAGGCATGGAGTTGAACTTACTCAATCATCCCAACTATCAGGAGCGTGGCGGCGCTAATTCCCGTCGTGGTCGGCGGCGTTCATCCCGTGATGGCGAAAAACCAACTGAGGTGCGGTTGCGTCGTCAAGATTCTCGCCCAGAAAATCCAGAATATAGAAGTGAATCCCGCTCTGCTCGTTTACCTGAACGTGTCTCTGAACGTGTCTCTGAGCAACAGTTTGAGCCAAAAATCGAGCCAGGAATTGCTCCTAAGTTTGAGCCTAAGTTTGAACCAAGATCTGAGCCAAAAGAAGTAAGCATAAATCCCAAGGTAATCAGTTTGCCTGCCGTAAATGGTTTGAGTAGCATCAGCAGCGATCGCCGAACAGAATTGGTTGAGCTAGAAATTACTGAAACTGCGCCAGAAATCAAGAAACGCGAATTTCCCCGCCCTAAGTTTGAGCCAATGGAAACTGTGATCGTGGAGATGACCCAAGAAGAGCAAGACATCTATGCCCATTTGGGAATCTCGCCCCTGGTATATGTGGATCGTTACCAAGAAGCCAATCTGCTGCCGATTGTCACTTTGCCTGGAGTTGCCCCAGTGATGCCAGTCATAGATTATGGATCAGATAAATTGTCTAGTCTGAAATCTAAAGCCGAAGAACTAGCGATCGCTCCTATTTTAGATTTTGAGCCTGAGTCTGAACCCGAACTGACTTCAAGCTTAAGTCTTTCAGATAGTAGTGAGAAGATTTTTGAGAAAACTCCTGAGAAAATTTCTGAGAGAGCTACTGAGAAAATCATCTATAAAACTAGAGGCGAAATCCCAGACTTGCAAGCTGCATCCATTGTGCCCGAACCAATTGCTGAGCCAGTCAAAGAAGAAGCTTCCAAAGAAGAGGTAGTCATCCAATCCCCTGCTGCTTCCCGCCGCCGCCGCTCAAGTTCGTGACTTTGCCCCAGGTAGTAATTATGGGGGCTGGAGTAATTGGCACCATGCTTGCCTATGAACTGAGCCTCCATCATCTACAAGTGATCGTGTTCGATTCAGCCCAACCAGGTGAAGGTGCAACGGCTGCCGCCTTGGGGGTAATGATGGCGGTTTGTAGTCAAAAGCTGAAAGGCAACTTAGTTAGTTTGCGGCTACAGAGCTTGCAGCTATATGAAAAATTGGTGCCTAAGTTAATCGAACTAACTGGGCAAAAGATTCAGTTTAACCGCACTGGTATCCTTTGCCTTTATCGTTCAGAGCTTGCCGAAACTAAATCCCAATCTTTGATTGCCACGCGTCAATCCCAGGGTTTTGACTTGCAATGGTTAAATCAGGCTGAAATTCAAGCACAATATCCGCAAATATTAGCTGAATCAGGATTGTATAGCGCTCAAGATCGAGCGATCGCTCCCCAGGAGCTAATTTCTGCCCTGGTTTTAGCGGCGCAGCAAAATGGCGTAAAGTTTGAGCTTAATTCTCCTATTACCAATCTTAATCAATTGCCCCAGGCGGATTTTACAGTGATTACCGCAGGACTGGGTTCTAACCAAATTCTGGCAAATCTGGGTATAACTGCGCCGCTAATAGGGGTGGGTGGACAAGCGATCGCTTTAGAGTTACTAGGTTTAAATTTGCAAACTGCGATTCATGCCGAAACTGAAACTGGCGACATAAATCTTGTGCCGTTAGGAAGCGATCGCTACTGGCTAGGTGCAACCGTAGAGTTTGATGTGCAGAATTTACCGCGAGAAGAAAATACAAAGAATTTATTAGAGCAAGGAATTAGTTTTTGCCCGCAATTACAGGAAGCAAAAATTCTCTCTACCTGGGCTGGCTATCGTCCTCGTCCTCAATTTCAGCGATCGCCAATCTTAGGCTTTTTACCAAATTTTCCTAATCTATTAATTGCCACAGGTCACTACCGCAACGGCATCTTAATGGCGCCAATTACTGCTCAAATAATTGCGGACTTAATCAGATTCGGTGATAGTCCTTTGCCTTGGCGTGAGTTTAGTCTGGTTAGGGATTAATTGAGAAGTGGCTGAATTTGTGAAAGGAATATTTGAGAGTTCTAGCAGATCTTCAATATTCTGAATCATGGTTTGACAGATTGCATCTAGAGGCAGGTCATTCGGATCATTACCGAAGGGATCTTCGATTTGAATGCCAATTTCTTCAATTCCCAAGAGCGTAAAGCTAATCAAAGCCACTAACAGCGGGGTTAACCAGCCTAAGGCAGTTACCATTTGGAAGGGAAGTAGCAAGCAGTAAACCATTAATAACTGACGTAAATGAATCGCATAGGCAAGCGGAATTGGTGTTTTTTGAATCCGTTCGCAGACTCCTAGGGCATCCACCATCTGACTCAGTAGCCCACACATACTGACCAACTGCAAGGGATCTAGAGCTTGTTTTTGGGTTTGCTGTTGTAAATAGCTATGCAGCCAAAAGGCTACGGTTAAGGGCAGATTATTTTTTTCTTGTAGTTGCTCAAATTGCCAAGCTGAAACTAGATCTTGTAGTTCATAACTTGGTGGTTGTTGGCGCAGATGCTGTTTCACGGCGATCGCAAATCCAGGCAAAAGACGCAGAGCAGCAATTTTTGCTTGGCGATCTTGGTCAGAGGATTCACTAATCAAAATTAGAATCGAGCGAGCCAGATTGCGCACATTATTCACCAGGCTACCCCAAGCTTTGCGTCCTTCCCAAAAGCGCTCATAGGCGGTATTTGTGCGAAAAACTAAAAGTAAGCCCAAAACCAAATTGGGAATCAAACTATTTAAAATCGGCAAGTACAGGTTAATCCCTTGAGCATGGATCAGATAGACTAGCAGCCCAAAAGTGCCACAGGCAAAGGTACGTGGAAATACCTCTTGCACCACTGAACCCTGAAGTTGCAGCGCAATTTGCAGCCAGCTGCGATGATCGGAGAAGTTACTAAGAGGATTAAGCGATTTGCGCCGTGCCATTAATTTTGCGGATTCTTTGGCAGAACTTCAATTTCAAAACCATTGCCTGTAACTTTTTGTCCTGCTCGAATCTTACAGGTTTTGCGTAACTCTGTCTGTCCATCTACCTCAACATAGCCATCTGCTACCAACATTTTTGCTGCGCCTCCAGTAGGAGCTACGCCACATATTTTCAATAAATTACAAAGGGGGATAAATTCATCGATTAATTCAAATTTTTCTTGCATAACAGTTAAACTTAATTCAGTTAAGAGGGTGTCTAAGTAAAGTTAAAACTTCAACTCATAAAATGAGCTAAAATTGATTGCGGGGCTGCGCCTTGCGACCCGAATCATCATCAGTTTGATTCTACATTTCTACTTAATATTTTACGTTACCAAAAGACTTACTCAATTTCCTTATGCAGAAGAGCGTTATTCTCACTAGCTTTTTGCTTCTGAATTTGAGCGTAAATTTGATTTTTAGCCTGAGTGCAGGCGCTCAAACTCAATCGGCGCTTAATCTACCTGCAGACGATCAAGCTGAAGAGATCCTAAGAGCAGAAATTTATACTGAGGCGCGATCGCCTGTTGATGGTAGATTTTTGTCTGCCAAGGAATATGTGGAATTACAAGAAGACTTAGGCAAATTGGATGGCGCAACCGCCGCTTTTTTAGTTTCCCCCAAACTACGAGAATTAATTGAATTACTGAAACTAAGGCGTACTATTCGGCAAATCATTCCCTTTCTACCTTAAATCAAAAAGATGAGAAGACTATGAGAAGTAAATGAAACAAGCATGAGATTGAAGCCTCACCTTTTGTTAAAGATTTCCCTTAGAATTGAACTCATCTCTTTCTATTTATCGAGTTAAGCCAATGTTGACTGCCTTTACCGCAGGATTGTTATTAATCTCAATTTCAGAGATTGGTGATAAATCTTTTTTTGTCGCTGCAATTTTGGCAATGCGCTACTGTCGTAGATCTGTCTTTTTGGGCGCGATCGCGGCGTTGGCAATTATGACCGTGATTTCAGTTGCTTTGGGTCAGGTGCTAAACTTTGTGCCTAAGCT
>JBBRVV010000039.1:0-10448 GCA_038246525.1 Pseudanabaenales cyanobacterium | reverse complement strand
CTCCAAAGTCGGGGGATAGATGCAGCTAGGGCTGTGAATTTACTTACCTATGGCTTTGCGGCGGAAGTAATCACTAAAATTCCTATTTCTAGTTTGCAAGAAAAATTAAATAAGCTGGTATTGGAGCAGGTACAACAAGCAGAGGAATTACTGGAGTAATTTAGTTCTAAAATAAATGGCGATCGCTAAGATCCCCAGCAATAGAATCAAGAATAAGCCCGTTAATTTCAACTTAGTTAGAATAGGTTGAACCTCATAGTTGACAATCAGCCTCTCTTTGGTTAAATCGCTTTCGGGTTTCTGCCAAGTTTGTCCATCATACCAACCACTTTCCTCATAGAAAATCTGCTCACTTTGGAGTCGATTTCGCACATAATTCCAGCCCAAAAAAAGTTGTAATAAAGGTAAAAGTAAGCCCAAAGTTGCGCCAATACTACTCCAGCTAAAAAAGAGAAAGAAGAATTTCTTTGGTGAGAAGCTGGAAGCAGCAATTGAACTACTAAAAATCCACCAGCCTAGCCAAATTGTTAGCAAAATCCGCAAATATTGCCAAATTCCCAGAGTTGCCCAACAATAGAAAAAAGACTCTTTTAGGGCTAGGTATTCATTGAGAGGCTGTTGCTCAGCAGGCACAGGACAGGTCATAACATTAATTACGCAATTAAATCCTCAGTTAAATACCTAATCTTTGATAAATTTGGTCTAAATGGCGTAAATGCTTCTGAGGATCGAAACAAGCCGCTATTTCTTCAGGATTTAATAGTTCTTGTACGCGGCGATCGCTACTAATTAAACTTCTAAAATCGCCATCTGCTTTGTTCCAGGCTTGGTGAGCATGGGATTGAACAATTGCATAACTCTCTTCTCTACTTAATCCCTTGCTAACCAATGACAATAATACTTGCTGACTGAAGACTACGCCACCATAACAGTTGAGATTCCGTTCCATATTATGGCTATGAATTAGGAGATTTTTGATTAAATCAGAGATTTCTACCAGCATAAAGTGAATCAGAATACAGGAATCAGGCAAAATTACTCGCTCTGCCGCACTATGGGAAATATCTCGCTCATGCCAAAGTGCTACATTTTCTAAAGCCACGGTCGCATTCCCTCTCAAGATTCTTGCCATGCCTGTAAGCCGCTCAGACCTGATTGGGTTCCGCTTGTGAGGCATAGCCGAGGAGCCTTTCTGCCCTGCCGAAAAGAACTCTTCCACTTCCAAAACATCAGTACGTTGTAAGTTGCGAATTTCTACTGCAAATCTCTCAATCGAAGCAGCTAAAAGCGCTAATCCACTCACAAATTCAGCATGGCGATCGCGAGAAACCACTTGTGTAGAAGCGCAGTCTGGTCGTAGCCCTAAATTTTGGCAAGCAATGGATTCTATCCTTGGATCGATATGCGCATAGGTTCCAACTGCCCCAGAGATCTTGCCCACAGCAATAGTTTTGCTCAAATTTGCCAAGCGATCGCGGTGACGCATAGCCTCTGCCAGCCAGCCAGCTAGTTTGAAGCCAAAAGTAATCGGTTCAGCCTGAATCCCATGAGTGCGACCCGCCATAATTGTGTAGCGATGCTGCTGTGCCTGGTAACGAATCGCCTGGATCAATACTTCCACTTGAGTAATAATTAGATTCATACTTGCGCCCAACTGCAATGCCAGAGCGGTATCCAACACGTCCGAGCTAGTTAAACCCAAATGCACATAGCGCCCAGCATCACCAATATGCTCATTCAGGTTAGTTAAAAACGCGATCATGTCATGGCGAACTTCTGCCTCAATCGTTTCAATCCGCTCAGGATCAAACTGCGCCTTTTCCTTAATTTCTGCTACCGCCTGATTGGGAATATAGCCAAGCTCTGCCTGGGCTTCACACACCGCAATTTCCACCTCTAGCCAAGTTTGGTACTTGTAGCGATCTGTCCAAAGTTGGCCCATTTCGGGTAAGGTATAGCGCTCAATCAAGGTAGGAACTCAAGTTAAAAATAAATTAACTTTTCCCGCAGTAAATTACGTTGGGATTTAATTGAAGTCTACCACAATCTTTAATCTATCAATTAGCAAAAGTATTCTTTAATCCCTTATTCTGTGATTGCACCAAATATAATTTCATGGGGACATTCAATCTATTCTTTACAAAAGGATAATTTGTGCTTCAACTATGACAAAATTACTATGGCAAAATTAAGTATCAAACTAATTCAAAATTAATATGACAAATCCTCAAAGTTCTCAAATTTCTCAAGATTTGAAAGAAATTAGTGGTGGTGATGCAGTGGATGCCGCGATCGCGGCTGGAATTGACTTAGATGGTACACCTATTCCTGAGCTAATGTTGGCGCTCTACCATCAAGTGATGGAACTAGAAGCCCAGAGACAACGCAGTGGCGCAAAAAAATCCATGCGTAATCGGATTGTGCGCACTGGTGCAAAGCATATTCCCCAAGATGAATTAAATCAGAAGCTAATTGATGCTGGTTGGGATGGGCTTAAAGCGAAAGAAATTGCCTTCTATTACAGCTAAGTGATATAACTAAGTGTTAGAACATCTAAAAGTAGCAATCATCCATGAGTGGTTAGTGGATTACTCAGGCTCTGAGCGGGTTTTGGAGCAGATTCTCAATCTCTTTCCCCATGCAGATCTATATGCAGTTGTAGATTTTTTGCCGTCAGGCTCGCGTGGTTTTATTCAAAATAAATCAGTTCAGACTTCATTTATTCAACAATTACCTTTTGCTAAAAGTAATTTCCGCAGTTATTTGCCGTTCATGGCGATCGCGATCGAACAATTTGACTTGTCTGAATATGATTTGGTGATTTCCAGTTCCCATGCGGTAGCAAAAGGAGTAATTACTTCGCCCGATCAACTACATATTGCCTATGTGCATTCACCGATTCGCTACGCTTGGGATTTACAACACCAATATTTGCGCGAGGCTGGCTTAGAGCAAGGGATCAGAAGTTGGCTAACACGCTGGATCTTGCACCAGATTAGGCTTTGGGATATAAGAACTGCGAATGGAGTGGATTATTTTATTGCTAATTCGCAATTTATCGCCCGCAGAGTCCAAAAAATCTATCGGCGATCATCAAGGGTGATTTATCCACCTGTAGATGTGGAAAATTTTGAATTGAATCCAGAAATTGAAAGGGAAGACTTTTATCTCACGGCTGCCAGGTTTGTACCCTATAAGAAGATTGATCTAATTGTGGAAGCCTTTTCGCAAATGGGCGATCGCCGTCTAATTGTGATTGGTGAAGGAAAAGGAGCAGCAAAACTCAAACAAATGGCAACGCCGAATATTACTTTTTTGCCCTATCAACCACCTGCAAAATTGAAAGAATATATGCAGCGATCGCGCGCATTTGTATTTGCGGCAATTGAAGATTTTGGCATTACCCTAGTGGAAGCACAAGCTTGCGGCACACCGATAATCGCCTTAGGAAAGGGCGGAGCAAAAGAGACGGTAAATGTGGAAACTGGAGTTTTATTTCCTGAACAAACCGTAGCCAGTCTGATTGAGGCGATTCAAAAATTTGAGCAGTCTAGTTTCCAAGCGCAGACAATTCGTAACCATGCGCTTGATTTTGCACCCCAAAGATTTCGGCAAGAGCTAGGAGCTTTTACCACTCAAGCTTGGCAAGCATTCAGCCAAAGCAATAAATGAGCCCACCTATTTTGGCTAAGATCTGAAAGTTAGATTTAAAGAGATGTGAGTTGTAGTTAAAATAGATATTATTAATTTATTTTTTGCCAGGATTTATCTTTTTAGGTAACCTCTTCCGTTTAGGAGCCATTTAGGAGTTTCAATTATGGTGATCGCTAATAAAGGCACTCTTGATCGCCAAATTCTTAAGGTCGAGGAGGATATTTTACGCATGGGGGCGCTGGTAGAGAACTCTTTCTGGTTAGCCCATAGCGCTATGTTTGAGCGGAACCTAGATAATGCCGCATATTTGGATATACAGGACAAACAGGTAGATATTATTTATCGCCATGTAGAGGTGGAATGTTTGAATTTAATCACCATTTACTCGCCAATTTCACCTAGTGACCTACGGTTATTAAGCACTTTCATGCAGATTGTCAGGGATCTAGAGCGGATTGGTGACTATGCCGAAAATTTGGGAGAGATCGCAATTAAGTTATTTCCATATCCCACACCGCCCCACATGGAATTAGTCAAAACCATGTCTAATCGCTGTCGTGCTATGTTGGCAATGAGTTTGGGGGCATTATCAAATTTTGACGCGGCTTTAGCTGCCGAAGTAAAGATTAAAGATGATGCGGTAGATGCGGATTATAAGACGCTTTACGATTTGTTAGCCCAAGAGAAAAGCCACGCTCCCGCTTCCCTAGAACCTTTTCTATTAATGGTATTAACAATTCATCATTTAGAGCGAATGGCGGATCATGCAACTAACATTGGACAGCGAATTGCCTATATAGTTACGGGAAAACGCTAATAATAACTTTAAATTGAGCCAGTAAAATCGAGATAGAGAGAAAGTAGGATGAAAATTGGTATTCCCAAGGAAATCAAAGATCAAGAGTTTCGGGTAGGTTTGAATCCAGCAGCAGTTAAAACTTTGGTTGCGCGATCGCATCAAGTAAAAGTAGAAATCGGGGCGGGAATTGGGGCGGGTTTCCAAGATCAAGATTATCTTCAGGCTGGAGCAATCTTGGTTGAACGAGCGCAAGAAGTCTATGCTCAAAACTTAGTAGTTAAAGTTAAGGAACCCCTAAACTCCGAATATGAGTTACTCCACGATCAATTAATTCTGTTTACTTATTTACATTTAGCCGCTAATCGTGATTTAACCTTGGCGCTAATCGAATCAGGTACAACTGCGATCGCCTACGAAACCGTGCAACTTACCAATGGACAATTGCCGCTCCTAGTGCCAATGAGTATAATTGCAGGGCGGTTGGCAGTACAGTTTGGCGCTCATTATTTGACTAAACAACAGGGCGGCAGTGGAATTCTATTGGGGGGGATTCCTGGGGTTCGTCCAGGTAGAGTAGTAATTTTGGGTGGTGGCGTAGTTGGTAGTGAGGCTGCAAAAATCGCAGTAGGTTTGGGCGCAAGGGTACAAATTCTAGATCTAAACTTAACCAGATTGGCGGAACTAGAGAATATTTTTGGCTCACGCGTGGAGCTACTCTACAGTAATCCTAGTCAAGTGGCTGCGGCAGTAAGTGATGCTGATCTACTAATTGGGGCGGTATTAATTCCTGGTAAACGTGCGCCTCAACTGGTAAGCAAAGAATTAGTCTCCCAGATGCGATCGCATTCGGTAATTATTGATGTGGCGGTAGATCAAGGTGGCTGTGTAGAAACTATGCACCCAACTTCCCATAGTCATCCAGTATTTGAAGCCGCAGGTGTTTTGCATTATGGTGTACCGAATATGCCTGGCGCAGTTCCCTGGACTTCGACCCAAGCTTTAGTAAATGCGACTTTTCCCTATGTGCAAGCGATCGCTGATCAAGGTTTAGTAGCTTTAGCCCAAGATTCTAATTTGGCGAAGGGCTTAAATATTCAAAATAGCAAGATCATCCACCCAGCAATTAGAGAAGTATTTCCTGAGTACTCTTGAAATCGCAATGATTTTGCTTCCGTATTCAGCATAGTTAAAAAATATAATTAATCTGTGAATTCTATGAAACTTAAAGTAGTTATCCACGAGGCTGAAGAAGGAGGATATTGGGCGGAAGTACCAGCTATTCCTGGTTGCGCAAGTCAAGGCGAATCTTTTGAAGAACTTCTGCAAAATCTATATGAAGCTATTGAGGGGTGCTTATCTTTGGAAATTGACATTCAAGCATTTGATCATCCTGAAAGCATTAGAATTTTGGAAATTGCTGTATGAAGTCAGTCTCTGGTAAAGACTTTGCAAAGATTTTAGAGAATAAAGGATGGATGCTACTGAGAATTCAAGGAAGTCATCACATTTATGGAAATACTGAAAATCCAAGCAAACTTTCTATTCCTATTCATGGGAATAAGTCTCTGAAAATTGGACTTTTACGCTATTTTATGAAACAAGCAAATCTTGTTGATAAAGATCTTTAATCTAAGTATTTACTTGTTTTAATTCTAAACCTTGTTCAAAAATCTGATTGATGGGCAGCATCTCACCAGAAATAGTCATAAATTTATGATCTTGGGTAGCCCGAATCATAGAGCCATCCTCTAGCTCGTACTCAAAAACTTCTTGTTCACCTCGATTGTGCCATTGAGCGATCGCTTGAGTATAAACAAATCCATTCGCATCTACACTATAAACCTGACATTTAATCTGCGCTTCGACAATTTTGCCAATCGGCATTAAACCATATTCCAATGTGTGAATTAAAGTGTCATAGCTCAAGCAATATTCGGCAAACATCACCATTTGATCGAATAAATCATTGGCGGTTTTTAAGGGAATTTGATTCTTTTCAGTTCCTTCAATAAACTTCACCCGTTGTTTTTCCATTTCGGCGGGTTTCTTCTTTCCCATTGCCCGACGGAGTAAATCCGCTTCTCCCAGACTATATCCTGCCAAGTCTTGGGCGATTTTCATGATCTGCTCTTGGAAGACCAAAATCGAGTAAGTATCTTTGAGAATTGGCTCCAGACTAGGGTGAGCGTAGTCCATCGCTTCTCTACCATGTTTACGATTAATAAACTTGGGTATTAAACCTGCATCTAAAGGTCCAGGACGATAAAGGGCTAAAATCGACGAAATATCATCTATATTAGAAGGCTTGAGATCCCTTACAATTTGCTTCATGCCCGAAGACTCTAATTGAAAAACCCCTTCTAGTTCCCCTTTAGAGAGAAGTTGATAGGTAGCAGTATTCTCAGGCGTAGCGGCATCGGGAGCGATCGCCTTCAAATCAAAATCGGGATTGTATGCCTGAATCAATTCTACCGTATGTTGAATTGTGGTGAGATTTCGCAATCCTAAAAAGTCCATTTTTAGTAATCCCAAGGATTCTAAATCTTCCATTGGATATTGGGTAATAATTGCGCCATCATTATTTCTTTGCAGAGGCACAAGTTGATCAAGCGGCATCGGCGAAATCACCACACCCGCAGCATGAACACCCGAACTCTTGTTCACCCCTTCGATGCGCATTGCCATGTCTAACCACTGTCGCACTTTCTCTTCTTTGTCAAATCTGGCTTTGAACTCAGGAGTAGGAGTTTCCTCAGAAATCATTACCTTCAGCTTGGCGGGTTTACCACGGGATACGGGAATCATTTTCGCCATTTCATCGGCTTCGCGATAAGGTACGTTTAGCACTCTACCCACATCTTTTAGCACGGCTTTAGAAGTTAAGCGATTGAAAGTAACAATTTGGGCTACCCGATCTTCGCCATACTTTTGGGTAACATAGCGAATCAATTCGTCTCGATGTTCAATACAAAAATCCGTGTCAATATCAGGCATGGACTTGCGTTCGGGATTGAGAAATCTTTCAAACAGTAAGCCGTGATGAATCGGATCGATGTCGGTAATCCCCAAGGCAAAAGCTACTAAAGAACCTGCTGCACTGCCTCTACCAGGACCCACAGGAATTCCTTTATCTTTGGCATATTTGATGTAGTCCCACACTACTAAGAAGTAAGTAGAGAATCCCATCTGTTGCATGATGCCTAACTCATATACCAAGCGCTCCTGGTAATTTTGAGGTAATTTAGTGCGATCGCTTACTTCACATCTTTGCTCTAAACCTGACCAGGTTACCGATTCTAAATAGGCTTCAGCCGTATATCCTGGCGGAACATCGTAACTTGCGGCACGGGGATCGCTGAGAATTTCATATTTTTCGATTTTTGCCGCGACTTCTAAAGTATTCGCTAAGGACTCTTCGATCACTTCTTGCTCAAGATGATCGACAAATAGCGATCGCATTTCTTCAATCGATTTTACATATTCCATGCCACTGTAGCGCAAGCGATTTTGTTCTTCAATTAACTTCCCTGTTTGAATACAGAGCAAAGCGTCATGGGCTTCTACGTCATAGCAAGAGATAAAGTGAGAATCGTTAGTGGCGACTACTTTAATTCCTAACTCCTTGCCAATCCGCACAATATCTACATTTACCACCCGATCTTCGGGATAGCCATGATCTTGTATCTCTAAATAATAATCTGCGCCAAATTCTGATTGATACCAAGCTGCAACTTCTCTAGCGATTTCTGGATGACCTTGCAAAATAGCCTGGGGAACTTCGCCTGCCAGGCAACCTGAAGTAATAATTAATCCTTCTTTATACTTCGCTAAATATTCTTTGTTAATGCAAGGTCGGGCAAAAATTCCTTTGCCTTGATAGCCCTGAAGGTGCGAAATACTTGTGAGTTTGACTAGGTTTTTATAGCCTTGATTATTCTTTGCTAAGACAATTTGGTGATACTTGCGTTTCTTTTCCTGCTTGGTAAAATCACCGTTGAGAATATACATTTCATTGCCAATGATTGGCTTAACTCCCTTTGCTGTGCAGGTTTTGAGCAATTCTATTGCGCCATACATCACTCCATGATCGGTCAGGGCGATCGCTTCCATTCCCAATTCTACTGCCCGATCCACCATCTTGGCAATCTGACTCGCACCATCGAGCAAACTGTATTCGGAATGAACGTGTAAGCCAACAAAACCTGACATAGAAATTTACCTGGGGATTCGGATTGAAGATTAAGTTAAGGTGCGGGATTAGGGAAAAGCGCATGGATAGCATTAATCTCTTCTAAAATCTCAGGGGTTAGCTGAAAATTTAAGCTCTCAATATTCTCTTGCAGTTGATCTAAATTAGTTGCACCAATAATATTACTCGCTACAAACCATCGGCTATTCACAAAAGAGAGCGCAAGAGTAGTCGGGGAGATTTGATACTTTGCCGCTAATTCTACATAGGCTTTTGCCGCTGAAACCACGTTGGGTTTACCATATCTCTGCCCAAAGCCAAGAAACTGAGTAATTCTACCCTTTTGCGAACCACCAGGTAGATATTTTCCCGTCAGTACGCCAAACGCCAAGGGACTATAGGCTAATAGACCAACTTGGGTATGATGACAAGCTTCGGCTAAGCCTGTTTCAAAGTTGCGATTGAGTAAACTGTAGGCATTTTGGATGGAAATAATTTGTGGCAGATTTAATTCTTTGCCGATGCGGCTAAATTCACATACACCCCAGGGCGTTTCATTACTTAAGCCTAAATAGCGAATTTTTCCAGCTTGAATCAGTTCTTTAAATATTTCTAATTGTGCTTGAATTGAAATAGTCTCTCGATCTTGAGCTAAATCAAAACTGCTTTGTCCAAAGATTGGTACATAGCGATCTGGCCAGTGAATCTGATAGAGATCGATATAGTCTGTTTGCAATCTTTTTAGACTTGCCTCTATAGCTGCTAGAATATTTCGGCGATCCACTGCAATATTTCCATCTCTCAGCCACTTAAAGCCGCGACTTGGCCCAACCACTTTGGTGGCAATGATTAAGCGATCGCGTAAAGCAGAGTTTTTCTTTAACCAAGTACCAATGTAGTCTTCTGTTTTACCTTGAGTTTCGGCTTTCGGCGGAACAGGATACATTTCGGCAGTGTCGATGAAATTAATTCCCGCAGCGATCGCAAAATCTAACTGTTGATGGGCTTCTGCTTCGCTATTCTGTTCACCGAAGGTCATGGTGCCAAGACAAATAGTCGAGACTTGAAGATTGCTTGCGCCTAGTTGTTTGTATTGCATAGAGTTAAATATCTAAATTAAGCTTTTCTATTATTCATAAATCTCTTGGCTACACCGCTAGTAATTGTCCCTAGCATCACTATTCCCAACGCGGGTTGAATCACGGGCATCCACAATTGTTGCCAAATATTCATGGGCAGGGCTAAGCCGCTACTTTGCGCCACTATTGCCACCAAAAACCAGATAAAAAACAAAAATACTAGAAGTACATCTAGCAATAAAAATTTATTCAACCAAAAATAAAACTTACTCATAAAATCTATCTCTCCTCTAACCCAAAGTGCCCTAAGCCAACTAACTTAGTCTGACAGTATATATTTTCGTAGCTCACCAGAATGGCAGCAAGATTCAGTCGTATTAATTATTATAGCTACTTTGGGCTTTCAAAGAGAGTCTTGATCTGTTTAGGTAGGTATTAAAAAAGTTAACAGCACGAGTGGTTTTCGGGATGGATGATCATTTGTTAAAAATTTTGGGGTCTATTAAAAATGTTATGGATTACATTTTGTTAGCAGAGAAGAAAAGATGAAGTTAGGGTTAAGCCTGATTAATTGGCTAGTATTAAGTAGATTAGCGATCGCTACATCGGCGGCACAGGTCTTAATTTCTACTCAAATTACCAAAGCTGCTACGCCTAGATCTAGTTTTGTGATCCAAGCGCTATATAGATTTGATCATCCCCTTGCTAATCAGCTATCTGGAGAAGT
>JBBRVV010000038.1:0-10494 GCA_038246525.1 Pseudanabaenales cyanobacterium | reverse complement strand
GGCATTCTTGGTTCACCATGGGAGCTATGGAACGGCGCAAGACTCGCACCTACAATTGCTCTAGTTCATGGCTATAAACTTTATTATGGTGCCGATATCGGACCATTTCTTGATACTATTTATGGCCCAATAAACTATCTGGCTTATCTGCCTGCGGCGATCGCTGCAACCCCAACGGGAGCGATCATGATTGGTATTTCAATTGCCAATATATTTTACTTCTTGCCTGTTATTTGGGTAGTGCTAGGGGAATATTTAGATACTGTTCGTAAAAAGATGATTGCTTCTGGAATCTTTTTAGGTTTCTGGCTTTTTGTATATTTAATCTATGAGTTAACTAACGGCAATTTATACTCAGTTTTTAGTATCATTTGCTATTTTTCTGCTCCCATATTGTGGATAAATTCTAGATCTTTACTAAATAGATTTGAAGGAATTATTATTTCACTGTGGGGAGTTGTCTTTTTTGTTTTAGTAACTAATCTTTATCCGTCTCTTGCAGGTATTCCTTTTCGCATTCACGCAGACGCACCTAGTCTTGGCTTCTGTGTACTGGCCTGTGCTTTTTTGTATTTACGCAAAGGTAAAAATAATATTCGCGATTTTGCCCTTTCAGCAGTTTGTGTAGCATTGGCATTTTGGTCAAAACAACAGGCAGTACCTTTGGTTTTTGGATTAGCTACTTATATATATTTAGCAGACGGCAAGCAATATTTTTGGCGATACTTAATTTGTTTGGGAAGCGCTTTTGGCGGTATTTCCATAGTCTTTTTGATATTTTCTGATCCCAGTGCTTTAATCCTTAATACTTTTACTCTTCCTAGTAATGTTCCTGTTGCTGGTGATGCTACTAATGCTTTGCTTAACGCTTTTAGAGAGGTTGCAGAGCAATCAATTTTATTTATTGCGATTATTAGCTTCTTTGGTTCTAGTCTTATCCCCCCCATTAAAGAAGATCAGTTAACCTCTTGGCTGAGCTACAACCGTTGGACTATGTTTTTAATTACGGCAATTTACATGATTCCTAGCTCCTTATTATCCAGAGCAAGAACGGGAGGTAACTCAAACAATCTCGCTTTTGCAATTTACTTTTTAGCGATCGCTGCTACTCTGATTTTGGTTAAAGCTGCAACTTTTCCCGAAATAAGGCGATCAGCTTTAATTGCGTTGTTTACTCTGTCAGTAACTTTACTAATTGTGCAAGTGCCTAACTCTATTGCAACCTTTAATATTCTTCCCAGTCAGCATAAGATTGTTCTTGATAATCCTCAAGAATTTTTCTATAAATATGCAAAAGCCAATCCTGGAAAAGCATTTTTCCCTTGGACTCCCCTTGCTAGTGTAATGGGAGAGGGTAAGCTGTATCATTTTGATTATGGTGTTACGGATCTTGAATTTGCTGGAGCGACAATTACTGAGCAAAAATTTAAATCTGGCATTCCCACAGACATGAAGTTTATGGTCTATCCAAATTCCATCCCTTCTCATGTTGGGGAAGTTGAGCAAACTGGAGTTATGAAGGCAGTTAGAAAATATTTGCCAGAAGTTTCAAAAGGGCCTGTTGCCTCGCCAGAAATTAATCTCAACGGGTGGAATGTTTATAGCCGTCCTTAATTCAAATCCATTTCTGCATGATGTCGAGAGTTATAAGTTGTTAGTAGGAGTTAAGGGATAACCCTTATGGGGGTGCAGCTTCCAAACTCTCAGATTATTTAGCATTGGCAATATTAACTATGGGGCGGTAGGCTTTTGGTAGCGCACTTCAACCATCGTATGCACATTACCTCTGGGATTATAGTCGCCTTTAATATGCACTTTTAGCGGATCGCAAGCAGCCACAAAATCATCCAGGATTTGATTGATCCCAGCTTCATGGGAAATGGCACGATCGCGGTAACTATTTATATATAACTTGATTGCCTTAAGCTCAACTAGCAGTTGATTGGGCGTGTAGGTGAGATAGATCGTGGCAAAGTCAGGATAGCCAGAAAAAGGACATTTGCAGGTATATTCGGGCAAAGTGATATGAATATCGTAGTCTCGCCCAGGGCGCGGGTTAGGAAAAGTTGTGAGCGTGGTTTCAGCGATCGCTTGCTCACCATAAGGAATAGACAAGGGAGTAGACATAGTAAATTGCTAGAGTTGATTTAGATTAATTTGACTGGGATTAATTTGACTGGGATTAATTCGGAAATACGACCACGGGACAGAAATAATCTTGGCGCTGCTCACCGATGCCTAAAAACTGACCCTTCTCATTGTAAACACGATTGTATGACTGGACACTAACTGGCTGTTGGAGTTGTTGACCTTGGAGCCAGCGTCTACTTTGATCCTCAGATAGATATTGACTAGGTAAATGGGAAATCGGGCGATCGCAAGGAATTAAAATCTCAGGCTGAACTTGCTCAAAAGTCAAACTTTCTGTCAAATCGAAGCCATTGCTAAAGGTGCGCTGTAAACCCGCTAATACGCCGCCGCAACCCAGTTTTTCACCCAAATCCCTAGCGATCGCGCGGATATATGTACCGCTGCCACAGTCAATCAATAGATCTAGTTCAGGAAAATTACCTGGCAGCCAGTTAATCACCTCGATTTTGCGGATTTCCACAGTTCTGAGCGGCGCTTCTACCATTTCTCCTGCTCTAGCCAGTTGATAAAGACGTTTGCCTCCAACCGAAATCGCACTAAAGCTAGGCGGGCGCTGAATAATCGAGCCTAGAAACTGAGGTAGAAGTGCTTCAATTTCTGCCAAGCTCAAATTGGCGCAGGGCTGTTGTTTTAGGATTTCGCCCTCTAAATCGTCAGAATTTGTGACTACGCCAAATCTTACCTTCGCCAAATAAGCCTTTCCCTCTGGCAAAAAACGTAGTAAACGAGTTGCTTGACCCACGGCGATCGGCAATACGCCAGATGCAGCAGGATCGAGTGTGCCACTGTGACCCACTTGTTTTTGACGCAACAACTTCCGTACTCGACTGACGCAATCATGGGCAGTAATTCCAAGCGGTTTATTTAGATTTAGAAATCCTGCCATGAGACAAAACCAAGATTAAAGTGGGGTTAGGATGATAAAGCTTCACAGACCTAAGCTAAAAAGGTAAGCTTAATCAAATATCAATAATACTCAGGTAAAGGTGCTTGCGGCGGTTTGTATTTGGTGATATTCACGGTCAATTTGATGGACTGATGCAGTTAGTGGATTTGATTTCACCTGGTCGGGGCGATCGCTTGTATTTTTTGGGCGACCTAATTGATCGTGGTAGTAAAAGTGCCGAAGTGGTCTCTTGGGTGATTCGCTTTGGTAGCGCCTGTCTCAAAGGCAATCATGAACAGATGTGCATTGAAGCCCATAACCCAACCCAACACGCGCTAATTCGTCAGGGCTGGTTAGCAAATGGCGGGATCAAAACCCTAGAAAGCTACGGTGAAAAAGGAATGCCGATTCGTCACCTTGATTGGATGCGAAACTTACCGCTCTACCTTGATCTTGAGGATGCCTGGCTAGTTCATGCTGGGTTAGATCCGAGCAAGCCTTTAAGTAAGCAAGCGGCAGCAGAGTTTTGTTGGATTCGTGCGCCATTTCATAATAGTTCTGAGCCATATTTTAGTGATAAGACAATTATTACGGGGCATACAATCACTTTTGTATTTCCAGGTGTGCCTCCTGGCAAAGTAGTAATCGGTAAAGGTTGGATTGATATTGATACTGGTGGTTATCATGCTAAAAGCGGCTGGCTCACTGCCCTAGAGCTAAATTCGTCTATGGTTTATCAGGTAAATATATTTAGCCAAGAGGCGCGGATCCTACCCCTTGATCAAGCCGCAGTTTGTTTAATTCCTGGTAAGGAAGATATTCCCAAATAATTATGTCACCAGTCAAAGATCCAGTTCGGCTAATTACTATTCCAGTCAGTCATTATTGCGAAAAAGCAAGATGGGCATTGACTAGAGCACAGATTCCTTTTGTGGAAGAACGACATATGCCTGGTTTCCATCAGCTTGCTACAAGTGGGGTGGGTAGCAAATCTGTTCCAGTATTGGTTACAGAAAAGGAAGTGCTGAAGGATTCTGATGCAATTTTAAAGTGGGTAGATCAGAACTCTCCCTATCAAGACAGACTCTTTTTGCCTGAAGCGTATCAACAAATCGAAGATTTAGTAAAGCAATTTGATTCTATTCTCGCCCCTGCTGTGCGTCAGTGGGCTTATTTTTATCTTCTCAATCAAGCTGACTTAGTGCAGCCACTATGGTGTGAAGGTGTTCCCTGGTATGAGAAATTAATCTTTCCAATGCTCTATAGAAAGATTGTATCGATCGTAACTGAAGGTTATAAGATCAATTCTCAATCTGCGACCGAGGCATATAACTCTATTTGTGAAATCTTCCAGACCGTTGAGAACTTGTTGGCTGATGGCAGAACTTACTTAACTGGTGAAAATTTTTCTGCTGCCGATCTAACATTTGCTACCCTTGCCGCCGCAGTTGTTTCTCCGCCTGGATATGGCGTAAAGCTGCCAGATTTGAACAAATTACCAACCGAAATGGCAGATAAGATCCGCACATTTCAAGCTTCTGTGGCAGGAAAATTTGTTTTGCGTTTATACAAAGAGCATGGACGTAGAGTAAAGCAATAAAATATGGCAAAGTTTTGTTCCATTCTTACCCCTGAATTTCAGAAATTTATTGCCGAATAAATTTTTACTGTTGGTAAATCATTCTCTTAACTTGAGGTATTTCCATGACCCAAACTCCACTTCGCCAAGCTATAAATTTAGTTCTAAATCCAGAGCGACAGGATCAATACCTTGTACATTCGGGTATAACTTGGGAGCAATTTAAGTTAATTCAAGCAGGCTTTGACAATTCTTCAGGTGTGCGACTTTTTTACTACAAAGGAACGATTGAAATTCTTATGCCAGGATATGCCCATGAATTCCATAAAACTATAATTGGCTTTTTGATTGAACTGTTTTGTCTTGAGTCCAACATTGAATTTATCCCCACAGGTTCAATGACTCAACAGCGAGAGGGCGAAGTCTCGGCGGAGCCTGACGAATCCTACTGTTTCGGGAGTTTAAAGCCCATTCCTGATTTAGTAGTTGAAGTAATTATCACTAGCGGCAGCATCAAAAAATTAGAACGCTATCAAGCCTTAGAGATTCCTGAAGTCTGGTTCTGGCAGAATGGCGAATTTAGTCTCTATCACCTACAAAATAAAGGCTATGAATTAATTTCTCGAAGTGAAATCTCTGAAATTGCTGCCTTGGATATTGAGTTACTGACAGGCTGTGTTTTGCTCGCCCAAGATTCTCGGCTTGAAGCGGCAAAGACCTTTCGGAATCGGCTTAAATCTAATTTGGAATCTATTAGCGAGGTTTAAGAAAAGTGTTGAAAAGTGCGGTGATCTGCTAGTCCTTCAATGCGATCGCTACTATCACCTAGAATAATTTCGCCAATAATTGCTGAGCCTGGCAAAGCCTGACAGAGTGTCTGCGCGGATTCAGCTGCCAGCGTTAATACCAATTCAAAATCTTCCCCACCATAGAGAATCCAATTCCACAAATGCTCACCTGCTAGAAGTTCTAAGCCTGGGGGAATGGGAATAGCATCCCAGTAAATTTTCGCACCGACCTTACTTGCTTTAGATATTTGGAGCATTGCATCCGCTAATCCATCACTGCTATCCATGCCGCTTACGCTTTGACCTTGAGCGATTAAAGGTAAAACATCGAATCTAGGAATTGGTCGTTGATGGGCTTGATAAAAAGATACAGGAGAGAAGCCATTTAATTTTGCGATCAATTCAGGATTTAAGAGTAATTCCAATCCCGCCTTCGAGCGACCATGACTGCCAGTAATTAGGATCAAATCTCCTACTTGGGCTGTATCTCTTTGAATCAAGCGACTTTTTTCTACTTGCCCAAAAGCAGTAACGGCGAGAGTTCTCACTGGGGAGCGGACTAAATCTCCACCCACTATTTCTGCACCCTGACCGTAGCAATCCAAGCATGCTTTAAAGCCGCAATAAACACCTTCAAGCCAACTTACAGGAGTATCGGGCGGTAAACCTACGGCAATCACCAAACCCCAAGGCAAAGCTCCCATTGCGGCTAAGTCCGAAAGATTTGCGGCGGCGGCTCGCCAACCTGTATCCTCTGGGCTAGTGGTGCGATCGCTAAAATGTACGCCATCGATTAACATATCCGTAGTTATCACCATTTGCTGAGCTAGAGAAGTTGCTCCCATGACGGCGCAATCATCGCCTAAGCGATCGCTACAAAAAGGTCGAATTCTAGCAAGCAGTTCTTTCTCTCCCAAATCCCTAGTTTTTATCATTTCTTAGGTGGCAGTGACATAGGGCAAGCTGACAATCGTGGTTGTACCTTCATTTTCCAGGCTAATAATTGCAATTTTGCCTCCCTGGAAGTTAATCACTTGTTTGGCAATGGTTAAGCCAATCCCGATCCCAGGTGTGCCTGCTATATTGTCGGCATTGCGTGCGCGATAAAACTGCTCAAATACTTTTTCCTGTTCATCTTCAGGAATACCAATACCGAAATCTTGAACCGTAATCAAAATCTGAGCTAGATTGAATGATACTTTAACTATAATTTTGCCACCTTCGGGGGAATAGCGAATGCTGTTGCTAATGATCTGTTCCAATACTTCATACAATAGAAGTGGCTCAAGACTAACGGCAGCAGGTAGATTGGCTTGAGGTGCATATTCAATTTGGAAGCGATCGCCTGCAACTCTCTGCCAGTCAACAATTAAATTTCGGAAAAACTGATTGAGATCTAATTTAGGAAGACTACGGGTGAAGCGTTGATCACTTGAGAGTTCTAAAGCCGCAAAGTTAGTGAGAATTTGATCTAGTCGGCTGACACTGGTGAGAATTTGTTGTAATCTGCGCGATCGCACCTCATTACTAAGAGATTGATTTGCCAAAGAATCGGCTGAGAGCGAAATAATCGATAACGGTGTACGGAACTCATGGAAAATCTGTTGAGCGAAGCGGGATTTAATCTGCTCAAGTTGGCAGCCCTGCTGCTCTGCTTCAGTTTCTATTTGAGTGCGATCTTGAATTTGCAGATGCAGTTGTTGCAAAAGTTTTTCAATCGCTGCCGTCCGATCTTCTACTCGCAATGCCAAAATTTGATTTAGCACATCCAGTTCTTGCTCTCGTTCAGATAGCTCTTGACGTTGACGGGTGATCGTAATTTGATGATTAACCCTTGCCAAAACTTCCAAAAGCTGAAAAGGCTTGGTAATATAATCTGCTCCTCCCAGCGAGAAAGCCTTCACTTTAACTAAGGTATCATTTAGTGCACTGAGAAAAATAATTGGAATTACGGCCGTTTCTGGGTTTGCTTTAAGTTGCTCACACACATCAAATCCACTCATATCTGGCATTAAAATATCCAGCAAAATCAATTCGGGCGGACGGACAGAAATCGCATCTAGCGCAAGACTGCCACTTGTTACCCTTCTCACCTTGTAATTATGCTCAGTCAAGATGGTAGAGAGCAAACGCAAGTTGTCGGGTATATCATCTACCACCAGAATATCTCCAGCGTTAGTTTTGGCGGGGAGAGAAGGAACAAAATGTATTTGGTTTCTAGGTTCAGATCTAAACATTTATATTTATGCACTCGATACTGTGCAATTCAAATTTATGAAGATTAAAATTTATAAGATTTATGCAGTCAGATTTTTGTCTGTAATTCTATCAAATTAAAGGTTGAAGTATCAGAATAACCTGGTCAAGCTGAAAGTTCTTTACCAAAATAGTTAGATATTCCAACAAAAATTGCTGTATTTCTGGAATTTCTAACAACAATAACTTAACCGCATCTTCGTCTGCAGCTCTAGCTGCCAAATAGACTTTTTCTAGCCAAGCTTTAGGCATTTTTTCTAACTCTGCTTTAGCTCTGATTTGCTGGAATTGAGGTTCTATCTCCCCCAAAGCTAATCTAGCAGTCATTTCAGAAACCAATCCAGAATTAAGTGAGCTTAAGAGCGAAGCAGCAGATTCTGGCAGAGCAGCTAACTCGGCATAAATATACTCTAAATTCAGATGCTCTGCCATTCTGGCAAATAGTATATCTCCCTTGAAAGGCTTGTTCACAAAATCATCGCAACCAGCCGCTAATAAGGCCTGGCGATCGCTCTCCAACACACTCACAGTTAAGCCAATAATTTTTACGGCTTTATTCAAAGGAATATTTTGATTTTGTTCTAGCGATCGAATTTGATGCGTGGCTTCATAGCCATCCATAATTGGCATCCGCATATCCATCCAGATCAAATGAGGCTGCCATGCCTGCCAAAGCTCCACTACTTCTGCCCCATTTGTCGCCGTGCGTACTTCAAAGCCCACTTTGGCGATTAAATCGCTAATCATCAAGCGACTTTCAGCATGATCTTCACCAATCAAAATCCGATAGGCAGCCTGACTTGACCTTGGCAAAAGCTGAAGTGGTAATCTTTGTGGTTCTACTAGTTGCTTACCAAGTTGGACAGTAATACTAAATTTAAAGCTACTGCCTACGCCCAATTTGCTATTGACCGAGATTTTGCCGCCTAAAAGCTCAACAAATCGCTTACTAATGGTCAAGCCCAAGCCTGTACCTTCCTGAAACTTTTTGCCTGAGTCTGACTGAATAAAAGGCTCGAATAGCGTATCAATCTGCTCGGCAGCAATACCATAACCCGTATCTTCAACTTCAAAAGTAATCCCACAGATGCCATTCACTGGACAACTGTTTACCATGTTTTCACTCATCTCTACCCGCAAAGTCACTTCTCCAACTTGAGTAAATTTGATCCCATTGCCTAAAAGATTGATCAAAATTTGACGTAGTTTCTGCTCATCAGTTTTAATCTGTTGCGGCACATTATCAGCAAAAATTACATTTAGGCGTAACCCTTTAGATTCAGCTTTGAGCGAAAGCATCTCTCGAATACCGCCCAAAAGATTATAAAGATTAAATCCATCTTCGTTTAGGGTAATTTGTCCTGCTTCAATCTTCGACATTTCTAAAACGTCATTAATTAGCGTAAGTAAGTGTTCGCCACTACGCAAAATGATGCCTAAATATTCATGGTGGGAAGGCAAAATTTCGGAGTCTCGCTCTAGCAATTGCGTAAATCCCAAAATCGAATTGAGCGGTGTGCGTAATTCATGACTCATATGCGCCAAAAACTGACTTTTAGCTCGGTTAGCCGCCTCAGCGATCGCCGCCGCCTCTTTTTCTTGCAGGAGTAAATCTGCCTGTTGTAGTGCCACACCAACTTGATGGCTCACTTGGTTGAGCAAACGCACTTCCCTGAGTTGCCATTCTCGCGGGGTATGGTGTTGATATACAGTTAGCAGTCCCCATAGTTTGTTACCCACAAAGATCGGCACTGAAGTAAAACCAGAGATTAAATGTTGTGCCAAAAATTCAATGTATTTAGAATTCAAACCGACGTTGAAAATATCCGAAACAATATTAGATTCGTGATGTTGATAGATCCAACCCTGTTTAATTTGTAAGAAATTATCACTCCAAGGCGCATCAGGATCAATTAGGCGTAGTGCTTCATTTGCCAAATATTCATAGGTAAAACTACCGCTCCAGTCAGGCTCAAACTTATAAATAGTCAAGCGATCGCAGCTTAAAATTTGACATAACTCACTGGTGGCGGGAAAAATTACCGCTGGATCAAGGGTTTGACGAATTAGCTTAATTACCCTAGCTAAGTGGCGCTCCTGACTTGCTTCTTGGGCAAGTTGTTCGGCGCGGGTGCGTAACTCCTGCTCTAAGCTAGATTGAAGGGACTGCGATCGCTGCTGAGATTGTTCTAACAGGGTGGCTTGACGGATGGCTATGCCCAAGTTACCGCTAATTTGCACCAAAAAATTAATCTCTTCCTCCTGCCATTGACGCGGTGTGGCATTTTGATAGGCTGCCAGAAGTCCCCAGAGCTTATCTCCTTGGAAGATAGCAGTGATCATATACGCCTTAGTTTGATAACTCTCCAGCACCTTAATGTAACAATCACTAAAATTTGCCGCGTAAATGTCATCACAAACTCGAAATACCTGCCCCCTCACAAATAGGCTAGCCTCAGTTTCTTTAAGGTAAGTGTCATAGGGTAGCTGAGGCGACAACATCGCCACCGAGCAATTGCTAACATTGTTGCTAATTACCGAACTTTTATTTTGCTGCTCGACTAAGTGAGTCCAGCCTGGGGCTACTGATTCACTGATAAATTCACCACTCCAATCAGGGTTAAAGCGATAAATCGCCACTCGGTCTGCTAGAAGTAACTCTCTCACTTCCTCCACCGTGGTTTGAAAAATAATCTATTGGAATCTGCAGAATTTTTCGCTTGGCATCATCGAGTTCTCTGATATGCAAGGGTTGGTCATCTTTCAATTGACGATCGTAAAGCTTCTTATAGAAATTACGGATCATGACCATGGAATCTTCGCCGGTATCAAGG
>JBBRVV010000037.1:0-10530 GCA_038246525.1 Pseudanabaenales cyanobacterium | reverse complement strand
GCACGATCAACTTGTTATCTCCCATTAATGCTCTTATCTGCTCGATCCCTTGTCCTTGCTCAATCTCAGACAAAGGCACAAGCGTAGTTCCAGGGATTCTACCGATTTCCCATTCATTTGGATTGCGCACATCAATAATGGTATAGCCTATAGCTCCTTGATCAATAATCTGCTTCAGTTCTTGGACATTGACTTCCGCAATTTGTTCGGAATTTGTCATTTCTGCCGCCTGGGGAATACCACAAAACCTCTCGTAATCAATCAATTTTTCAATCACAGGTCGGACTGGATTTGGGCGCAATTTTAGCTCTCGAAATTTCATATTCAAGGCATCGTAAAGTAGTAGTCTGCCACTGAGGCTTGTACCTTTTGCCAAAATAATTTTTATTACTTCAGTTGCTTGGATAGTGCCAATGATCCCACAAAGCACGCCCAGAACTCCGCCCTCAGCGCAGGAAGGAACCATGCCAGGCGGTGGCGGCTCAGGATAGAGATCGCGGTAGTTGGGACCATCTTCATAGTTAAATACGGTTGCCTGTCCTTCAAAGCGGAAAATCGAACCATATACGTTTGGCTTACCGAGCAGTACACAGGCATCATTTACTAGATAGCGAGTGGGGAAATTATCGGTACCATCGGCTACTATGTCATACTGCGCAATAATTTCTAGGGCATTTTCTGAGGTCAAAAAAGTTTCGTGTAGCTGAATTTGACAGTTGGGATTAATTTCTAAAATCCGTTGCTTAGCCGACTCAATTTTGGGCTTTCCGACCCAACTCGTGCCATGAATTATTTGACGATGGAGATTAGAAGTATCCACCACATCAAAATCGATAATTCCGAGCGTACCTACACCTGCTGCAGCTAAATACATTAGTAAAGGTGCACCCAATCCTCCCGTGCCCACGCACAAGACCTTTGCTGCCTTCAACCGTTTCTGACCATCTAGCCCCACTTCGGGCAAAATAATATGGCGGGAGTAACGTTCATACTCCTCTTTGGCAAGGCTGATACTACTTAAGTCTGGGTTGAGCATAGGATTAGGGCAAGAACCTGCAAGCTAAGGCAATAATTATTTAAGCACCGAAATAGCGAAATTCGAGCTAATTTTTAGATTAAGTCTAACATTTTGTCTAGCATGAGCATTCCTGATCCAAATATTGAATAGTAGATAAAACAGTGATTCAAAATTAAGACTGCAATTAGTTAGATAGGTTGTAGCCTTGATTTGGGCTTAATCTATTCTCAAATATGAAGTTAATTGCTTTTTTTGATTAAAGTTAAGGTTGGCAAACTTAATATAGAGAAGCTTAAGTAAGCTAGTAATGTCTTGGGTCGCAGAGCTTTGCCCCGCAATGAATTTTAGATCATTTTATACTTTGAAGTTCGAACTTTACTTGGTCACACTTATTACCCTGGTCACACTTATTACCCTGGTCACACTTATTACTTAGTCATACCTGACTTACTGGCAAATAACTATGGATAGCCCTTATGTTTACTATGTGCCGATCTATGCTGATGATGACTGTTCTGAGGCATTAATGCATCTGTTTGAAGGTGAACCAGGTCTAGATCTGCAAATTTCTCGGCTGCTAACTGAGCTTGATCATCGAGAACAGGCGGGAGAAGGGGTAAATTATGTGGGTCAACTAGAGGATAGCCTGGGTTTAAAACGAATTACAGTCCACCATGTCAGCCGCGATCGCTAAACCTGTGCCGACTAGAGCCAAGGTGAGAATTAACTTGAATTTACTCAAATAGGTATTAATTATTTTAAAGTTATTGTGATAGTCTAGTAAAGCTGATTTTTGGAACCAAGTTAGGAAAGTGCCTAAATTAAAAACTCGTAAGGCTGCCGCCAAAAGATACAAAATAACAGGTAGTGGCAAGATCATGCGCCGCCGTGCATCTAAGAACCATTTGTTAGAGCATAAAACTGCTACCCAGAAAAACAGACTTTCGCAAATGGCAGAAGTGAGTGACAGGGATGCTGGGGCAATTTCTAGAATGATGCCCTACGCCTAAAAAATTCGGTATTGCACATCTAAAAGATGAATGGGGTTGGGGGCGTAGCCCCCGTATGGGTTTTACTTAGATTTAAGTGATAAAAATCATCCTCCATCAGGCAACGCCAAAATTCGGAATAAGTAAAAATCAAATCTACATGTTAGAAAGAGAAAATTAAAAAACTATGACCAGAGTAAAACGCGGTAATGTTGCCCGAAAGCACCGCAATAAAATCTTAAAGTTGGCAAAGGGATTTCGTGGCTCCCACTCCAAGCTATTTAGAACTGCAAATCAGCAGGTAATGAAAGCATTACGTAATGCTTATCGCGATCGCCGCAAGAAAAAGCGTGATTTTCGTGCTCTGTGGATCGCTAGAATTAATGCTGCTGCCCGTGCCCAAGGTATTAAATATAGTGTATTTGCTGGCGCATTGAGAAAGGCAAATGTCGAAATCAACCGCAAAATGCTTTCGCAAATGGCAGTGCTAGATCCTGCAGGTTTTACTAAAGTGGTAGAAATCGCTAAGGCTATCAAGTAGGTTTTTGCTCTATGAATTTCAAAATTGCACTATGAATTTCAAAATTGCACTATGAATTTCAAAACAGGTCGGATCTTTCTTCAAGTCTGCCCTGCTTTTTTTTTGGCATTTTTACTGGGTTTAGGTTTAACTTATGCTCCTAGTTCTGCTCTCGCTCAGGAAGATTTCCAAGTGCGGGGCAAATTGCGGATCGCCGTTAAAGATAACTTTCCTCCTTTGGGATTTCGCGATCGCCAAGGTAATTTAGTTGGGTTTGAGATTGACTTAGCCAAGGAAATTGCGAAGGAATTGTTGGGTGATCCAAATGCAGTAGAGTTTGTACCCGTAAATAATTCCCAAAGATTGCCTTATCTCCTAGAGAATAAAGTAGATTTAGCGATCGCTCAAATTAGTCTAACTGCCAATCGTGCCCGTCTGGTAGATTTCTCTTTACCCTATTACCAAGATCGCACAGTTTTGATTTTCCGAAAAGCTCGCCAAGCAATCTCTCAGCCCAATGCTAAAATCCTGAAGATTGCTGTGCTCAAAGGCTCAACCGCGATCGCTGCCGTTCAATCTATTAATCCCAAAGCTGAAATTATTGGGGCAAGTTCTTATGCTCAATTAATCCAAGCATTAGAAACTAATCAAGTTCAAGCGATCTCTGGCGATTATTTGGCTCTCTTCAATTGGCTTCAATCTAATCCTGATTATGCAATCACTGATTTAGATTTTCATAGTTTAGCGATCGCCATTCCTAAAGGATTGCAACATAAAACTTTGTTTCTACAGACCATTCGCGCGATCGAGAAACTAAGACAAAATAATTGGTTAAAAGTAAAGGCGAAGGAATGGCAAATGCCAAGTTTTGAACTTAATATCACCAATTCCAATTAAGTAAGCCTTTGATTCTAAATATACGCTATTCCGATCTTCAGCTTACAGTTAGCTAGAATGAAGCAAGAAATCTTACTTAACCTTCCTTGAGCCATGACCCTTGCCGACCAAGTTCGCGCCGATTTTCCAATTTTGCAACAGCAAGTAAATGAGCATCAACTCATCTATTTTGATAGTGCTGCAAGTTCGCAGAAGCCCTTAGCGGTGTTAGATAGCTGGCGAGACTATTATCAATCCGATCATGCTAATGTCCATCGTGGTGCTCATACTCTGAGTGCACGGGCAACCGAAGCATACGAAGCGGCTAGAGATAAGATTGCCAAATTCATCAATGCCAAGTCTTCTCAAGAAATTGTTTATACCCGCAATGCCAGTGAAGCGATAAATCTAGTGGCATATAGTTGGGGAATGTCAAACCTCAAGCCTGGTGATGAGGTGATCTTGAGCGTGATGGAGCACCACAGTAATATTGTGCCTTGGCAATTGGTAGCAGAAAAAACGGGTTCAGTGATTAAATTTATTCAATTAAATAGTGAACAAGAACTCGACTTAGAAAATTATCAGAGTTTGTTAAGCGATCGCACCAAATTAGTCTCAATCGTCCATGTTTCCAATACTTTAGGCAATTTGAATCCTGTAGAGAAGATGACTCACTTAGCCCACAACCAAGGTGCTAGGGTATTACTTGATGCCTGCCAAAGTGTACCTCACCTGCCCATAGATGTCCAAGCCTTAGATTGCGATTGGCTCGTGGCTTCAGGACATAAAATGTGTGCGCCGACTGGGATTGGCTTTCTCTATGGCAAGTTGGATTTACTGCGCTCTATGCCACCTTGGATGGGAGGAGGAGAAATGATCGCCGATGTCTATTTTGATCATTCTACTTATGCAGATTCGCCCCATCGATTTGAAGCAGGTACACCCGCGATTGGGGAAGCGATCGCGCTGGGAGCAGCTATAGACTATTTACAAGCGATCGGGATGGATAAGATTCACGATTATGAGCAAGAACTGGGCGCAATCTTGATCGCAGAACTAGCAAAAATCCCAGAAGTGACTATTTATGGAGCCTATGGCGCAAATCAACCTCGTGCTGCCCTAGCTGCATTCACCGTGTCCGGTGGTATCCATGCTAATGACGTGGCCGCTTTGCTGGATCAGTCAGGTATTGCGATTAGATCTGGGCATCACTGTACTCAACCGCTACATCGGCTTCTGGGATTAGCTGGAACCGCAAGGGCAAGTCTCTACTTCTACAACAGTCCAGAGGAGATTGAGATCTTCATTCAAGAACTGAAATCCACGATTGACTTTTTCCAAAGTGTTTTAACTTCCTAAGGCAGTTTCTAAGAAACAAATTACCCAGGGATTACATCTTTAAAACCCATTGCGGGGCTATGCCCTGCGACCCTATCTTGAAAGTAGTAGGTAGAATCTTTCTAGGAATTCACCTAAGTTTGATATCTAATTAAAGCTTTAAGCAGAAAATGAATCTAAACCCATTGCGGAGCTTCGTTCTCAGCCCTCAATCAGGATCGGTTTACTTATACTTTTCCACTAAAATCCACTTGCAAAGGAGGGAATATGTCAACTCTAAATCTCAGCTTAGATCCTGTAGTTAAGCTTAGTAACGAACAGTTCTATACAATTTGTGCTGCTAATCCTGAACTGAAACTAGAGCGTAGTCCTGATGGAGAATTGTTGATCATGGCACCCACAGGTGGTGAAACTGGTGCCAGAAATTCAGATCTCAACCTAGAATTAGGAATTTGGAATCGCTAATGGAAACTAGGAATCCTATTTGATTCTTCTACTGGTTTCACTTTAGCCAATGGTGCAGATCGTTCTCCCGATCTCTCTTGGATTCCCTTAGCTAAATGGTAAGCTCTAAGCCTTGAGCAAAGAAGTAAGTTTTTACCCCTCTGTCCTGACTTGGTGATCGAGCTTATTTCGCCTACAGATAGCTGGATCAAGGCGCAGGATAAAATGGCAGAATATCAAGAAAATGGCTGTCGTTTGGGCTGGCTAATCGACCCTAAATCCCGAAAAGTGGCAGTTTACCATCAAGATCAGCTAGTGGAGATCCAGCAATCTCCTACTGTGCTTTTAGGTGAGAATGTTTTACCAGGCTTAGCGATCGCCACTTCCCTACTGTGGTAAAGGCATAAAGATTTAGGGTTTCTGTCAGTGCCGATTATGGCATAAATAACTTCCGTTAGGAGTTAGATCGGTTTTCTCACCCAAATTTTTGGTCAATCCTTAAAACTAAGGGGCTAGAATACATCAACTCACCAATTCACCCAACTTTTTTAGGAGTGGCTGGAATGTTTAATGTAGATGATTTGAATGCAGGCGAAAATCCATTGCTTTTATATTTGAAAAGCCAATCGCCAGAGCTTTTATCTGATGTTGCTCAATCTGCATCGCCAGAAGTAAAGCAGATTATTGCTCACAATGTGCAAAGCCTATTGGGGGTATTGCCTACTCGTCAATTCAATGTAGAAATTACGACTAACCACGAAAATCTGGCAGGTTTAATCGGCTCGGCGATGATGACTGGCTATTTCTTGAAGCAAATGGAAACCAGAATGAATCTGGACATGTCCCTAGGTCAGATCTCTAATCTAGATAGCTAGAACCTATAACACGTCAGCAAAGGCAGGACGCAAACGCTTATAACATTGCCACCCTGCCATAAATATTATTAGGGCAATTAATGTAGTTACGCCCCACTCGCCCCAATGCTTAATCTTACCAACTAAGATTAAGTCTCGATAAAGCTCACAGATTACAGCTAAGGGGTTGAGCCAAACCACCCAGACTCGCCAGGCTGCAGGAATTTGCTTGACAGGATAAACAATCGGGGTGAGATAAAACCAGAGATTGAGAATTACGCCGATGGTTTGGGGAATATCTCGCAAAAATACAGTCAGGCTTGCTGCTAAGTAACTCAGCCCAGCAGTAAGCAAAAGCTGAGTGAACCAAACAAAGGGCAAAAGTAATATAGTAAAATGAAACGTTTGCAGAAATAACCCCGCTGCCACAACTAACGCCATTAAGCCCATCGTGCTTTCAACAAATGCGGATAAAACTGGTACCAGGGGTAGCAACTCTAAGGGAAACACTACTTTTTTGACCAAATTTGGCTGATAAATGACTGAAGTGGCAGATTGGGAAAATCCTGTGGTGAAGGCAAACCAAGGTACTAAGCCAGCGAATGCCCAAAGCGGAAAGTTGAAGCTACTTTCGGGCAAACCTGGTAAATCCAACTTTACTTTTAGAATAATTGAAAAAACATAGGTATAAATTAACAGCTGAAATAGTTGATTAATTAAGGGCCAAAGATTGCCCAAAATTGAGCCTTGATACTTAACTGAGAGGTCACGTTGCACCAAGGAAGCAAGCAAGTCTAGAGTCACGCCGGTTTTGCCAGGCAGATATGCCAAAAACCGATGCCAAGAGCGATCGCCTAGCTTGATGATCTTGCCCAAAAATATTCCAGGAAGCCGAAATAGCCCGATCAAGTCCCAACTCCATTAAAGAGCAGGGCTAACTTGACTGCCCCATAGCCGCTACCGAGCAGTAAAACTATACTTGCCAGAGAAGAGATGGCATTGCCTATAACTCGTTTTTCCGCCGCAAGGTAATATCCCCAAGCATAGAGAACGCGCCCAATCAGCCAAACTCCACCCAAGATTGCGGCAATATTACTATTTACCGTTAGTCCGAATAGCCAAAGGCTGGGAAGAAAGATCACGATTTGCTCTAAGGTATTTTGGTGAACTCTAAAGGCTCGCTCAAAAGCCTGATTACCAGTAATTTGTGGTGGCGGTACTTGATATTTTACCCTAGCTATTCCTACACCTATTCCTAAACCGAAATATAGTAAGAGCGCTAGAAAAGTAATTAAGGGTAGAATTGCTAAGCCGAAGTTAGACCCAGCTAAACCAAGATTGATCATATGAGAATGCAAAAACAGATCGCTTTCATTATGATTGATAGGCACTCAGTTTCGTGACCTAATCAATAACTCATGAATATTAATCTTGACCTAAATCCCAATCAGTTTCCTTTGCTAGGGATCGCGATCGCGGCTGGTTTGGTCTATTTCCCTTATTTATTTGTCTCCTATGGCAGATTAACTTCTAATTTTGACTATGCGGCTCCAAGGGCAATGTTTGACCGACTGCCAGATTACGCCAAGCGAGCTACTTGGGCACACCAAAACTCCTTTGAGGTATTTATGCTGTTTTCGGCGGCTTCTTTGATGTTGTTCACCACGGCGAAGGGGACTGAATATACAAATTTGGTAATTTTGGCTTTTTTGGCTTCACGCTTTACTTTTTCTTTATTTTATATTCTTAATGTGCCAATCTTGCGATCGCTTTCCTGGGCAGTAAGTATGACCTGCATTGCTAGCTTAATGGGTACCAGTTTGGTCGGCATTGGGATCATTGGCGAAAGTTAGGGGACAAAATTAGCTAGATTGCCCCACCAAAAAAAGCGCGATCGATTAAGATTTGGGAGTTGAACTTAAACCATTTATGAACTTGCAAATCTCACCAGAAATCCTCCAAGCGCTCAAACCTTTCTATACTTTTTCCCATCCTCTCTTGATGATTCTCACTTTAGGATTGGCTTTTTATGCCGCCTACTTGGGTTTCCAATATCGACGAATGCGGAGTGCTGAGGGTGAAGTGAAAAAGACCATGATTGCCGCTAAGTACAATACCAAACATTTTCAGGTTGGCTCGTTATTTTTGGCGGCGATAATTTTGGGCGCGATCGGCGGCATGGCTGTGACCTACATCAATAATGGCAAGTTATTTTTTGGAGCGCACTTGGTTGCTGGGCTTGGGTTGGCAGGATTAACCGCGATTTCTGCTTCACTCTCTCCGTTAATGCAGCAGGGTAAAGAATGGGCAAGAATTAGTCACATTTCTTTAAATTTCTCTATTGTTGGCATTTTTCTCTGGCAGACACTCACAGGTTTTGAGATCGTGCAACGAATTTTGGATCAAATGTTTAAGGCAGTAGCGTAATGAAATTAGGAAGATTAGTAGGAATTAGCGTCTTGCTAGGAGGATTGCTCTGTCCTGGTTTGGCACTAGCAAATCTGGAGCAAATCACCCGTCTAGAAGTAAACCTAACCAAGCGTCAGGTAGTAGCTTTTGAAGGTGACCAAAAAGTAAAAACCTACTCGATTGGGGTAGGCAAAAAGGCTGGGAAACCCCGCTGGGAACCTATAGAGTTATGGATCTCCAAGAAAATCCTGCTTGGAAAAATCCCTTCACTGGTGACGTAATTGCGGCAGGCGATCGCGATAATCCCTTGGGCAAACACTGGATCGGCTTTTGGACAAACGGTAAGCAGTGGTCAGGTTTTCATGGCACGCCCAACCGTGAATCTGTAGGGCAAGCTTCTTCTCATGGCTGCATTCGGATGAATCCAGAAGAAATCAAGGAATTATTCCCAAAAATCAGTCTTAATACGGTGGTTAAGATTTCGCGCTAAATATTTCTAGCCCAGCGCAGGCAAAACTCTACTGTGCGATCAATCACAGGGAAAATTAGAGAATACACGGCTATAGCGGTGATTATAGTAAATATCCATTCGAGCAACTGATTTGGCGGCTTGCGATACCTGAGTTTACGAGTTTCAGGATTACTTAAATGAGCATGGAATTTGTCCAATCGTTGATCTAGATGATTAAAACTGCGACTAAGCCGTTCAATCATAGTTTGAGTTTTCTGCTCAGACATAACTTTAAGATATAACTCTGATCTATAGCTGACTCTTTAAATAATCTAGCGAGTAAAGTAATCGGCTACAGCTTTGACCGCAGGAGAGAGAATGGTAACGGCGGCGGCAGCGGTAATTACGGTAAAGGCTAGATTAACTACTTGGTTAGAAGCTTTTTGGTAAGCGTCAATTCTAGTATTTGCATCTCTCAAGTCAGCTTCAAGTTGGGTTTCTAACCGATCAATCCTCTCTAAAACAGTTTGAATGATTACTTGAGTATTTTCATCAGACATAATTTTTAGCTCCAGGTTTCGCAGAATGTTTAATCTGAAATAGAACTAAAGCACTGGGCTGATCGGAATCCGCTTGATCAAATGATAGCAGCTGCCCTCGCTGAGAATATGCACACGCAAGTTATGCAAATCTAAAGGAGTAGCACCAGTTACCCAAGCTTGATTACTGTAAGAAATTTCACCAGGATCAATCACAGTTACTGTGCCTCGCCCCAAGACTTTAATAGTGCGATCGCCCTCAAAAATAGCCACCGTATCTTCATCAATCCCCACGCCGATTTTTTCTGGGTAGGCAGCGATCGCGGTCATTAGTCGTGCCATCCGATTGCGATTGTGGAAATGTTGATCGACAATGATCTCTGGCAAAATACCCAAACCTATATTCATTTGCACAATTTCCCGATGAGGTGGGTCACCACTACCACCACCAGAAATCATGTGATGACCCATTGCCGCAGCCCCAGCACTAGTTCCTGCTAAGACAATCCTGCCGCGCTGAGCAAGTTCTCGCATCGTAATTGCAAACGGAGTTTCACCAATCAAGCCGCAAAGGCGAAGCTGGTCGCCACCAGTCATAAATATGCCAGTGAATTTATCAATTTGCTCGTGGGCAAGCACTGAAGTTGGACTATCACGCTCACGGATATCGATAATTTCCACCATCCCAGCCCGCAATTCAGTAAAAATTTGCTGATAAATTGCGCCAATGATTTCGGGTTCACGGGAGGCTGAGGGAATAATGGCGATTCGCGCCGAACTTCCGCCAGATTGTTCCACGAATGCCTTTAATATTTTGCGGTCTTGGACTTTGTCCTCACCCCCGCCGATGACCATTACCCCAGCTTTAACTAATGGAGACATTCCTAATTACGGTTTTACAATTCGATCTAAGTTGAATATATTAGCAGATTCAGTTCAGGACTGTTAAATCTGGGAAATTTGGTCGGTTAATTTGGTTAGGACAGTGCAAATTAGGAGAATTTAGATTAATTTGATTTAATCATTGTCCCAATAGGGATCGTTAACCAAGTCAATTAGCTGATCACGCAGGAGGAATTGATTTAGTTCTAG
>JBBRVV010000036.1:0-10761 GCA_038246525.1 Pseudanabaenales cyanobacterium | reverse complement strand
GATCTTGACTTCACTATCTAACATCGATTCACTTAGTTCTATTGTCAGTTCTATTTTTACCGTTCTTCCTTCTACCCTTGTTAATTTTGCTGACATCTTTTTCCCTGCTGGCTAATTTACTCTTTGTTATCCCGTTATTTCTGTATTATGTCAAGGTCTCACCCTCTACGCAAGCATCGTCAACGTATTCCTGAATATGGTTATTTAGATCAACTGAAGATGACCATTAGTTCTGGCTCTGTCAAATCTTCTATTAAGCAAATTGGTCGTCGCATTAAAATTTCGGGCGCTCAATGGGAAAAAGAGCATGTCGCTCAAGTTCTAAAACATCGTTGCGCCTATCTTAATGGCTTCCTCAATTCTCCTAAGTATAATTACTCAGTGCCAAACTGAGATGCTCCCTTCTATCAGGTCTTCTTACCCTTGAAAACCCATGCTCGTATGCTTTTCTTGCTTTCTCAGCAAGCCCTAATTATTCTTGGAGTTCCATTACGAGCGGAATGAGGGATGAAGATAATCAGAAAAAGTAATAGCTCTCTCACAATCTTGTTGAATCTGAGCTTTTAAGACATTAAGAGAAGCAAACTTAACCTCAGGACGTAAGAATTCAATCAATTCCGCCGTTAACTCTTTACTATACAGATCGCCTTGCCAGTTGAGTAAATGCACTTCTATTCGCTGCTGCGCTCCACCCGTCACCGTTGGTCTTACTCCCACATTCATCACCCCCAAGATTTTCTGTTGTTCAATCTCAACTCGCACTACATACACGCCAAATTTAGGCAAAAATTTACGCGGATCTAATTCCAGATTTGCGGTAGGAAAGCCTAATTGTCTGCCCAAGCGATCGCCGATAACTACTTTGCCTGTAAGGCTATAGGCTCTGCCCAAAAATTTATTTGCAAAAATTACATTTCCTTCAGCCAGAGCAGTCCGAATACTAGAGCTACAAATCCGCTGGTTTTGATTGAGTTGTTCGGGGGTAATATGCAAGCGATCACCCCATTTGTTTTTTAAGTCTGAAACCGTGCCTAGACGCTTCGCGCCAAAATGGAAGTTAAAGCCAACACTGATATGTTCTGCCTGAATTTTTTCTTGCAATACCTGCTGCATAAACTCTGCCGCATTCAAGCTTGCCAATCCTTGATTAAAGTCCAGCAAGACCAGTTGCTCAATCCCCATTTTGCCTAAGATTTTAATTTTTTCTGCCAGGGTGGTCAGGAGCGATCGCTGATTTTGACCAAAGAACTCACGGGGATGGGGCGAAAAAGAAACTAAGGTACTTGTTAGTTCAGGCGCAATATTTCCTGGTAGCACGGGCCGAATTACTGCCTGATGTCCTAAATGCAAACCGTCAAAATTCCCTAAAGCGATCGCCGTGGGTACTTTTAGATCGGCTAAAGATAGAGAAGAAAAAATCTGCACGCACAATTAATCAATTTAAGACTGCCTTTGATTATCTCCAACAATTAGCGATTATCTCTAACAATTAGCTAATGCCTCAAACAATGCGCTAATCTATGGAAATTGACTTGCCAAATCATCTTGCCCAACCTTAAATGATCACTAGACCTTCCTTGCGGCGCACCAAAATTGTAGCAACGATTGGCCCAGCCACCAGTAGCCCAGAGATGTTGCGGGCCTTAATTGAAGCGGGTGCAACCACCTTGAGACTCAATTTCTCCCACGGCACCCACGCTGACCACCATAAAAACATCTGCACAATTCGCCAGATTTCCCTAGAACTCAACAAGCCCGTCGGTATTTTGCAAGACTTACAGGGTCCAAAAATCCGTTTAGGTAAATTCGCTGATGGCCCAATTACTCTAGAAAAAGGCGATCGCTTCATGCTTACCAGTCGGAATGTGGCGTGTAATCATGAAATCAGCACAATTTCCTATGATAAGTTAGCCCAGGAAGTGCCATTGGGAGCGGTGATCATGCTCGATGACGGGCGGGTAGAAATGGTGGTGGAATCGGTGGATCTAGCCGCAGAAACGCTTCATTGTCGGGTGGTAATTGGCGGTGTTTTATCCAACAACAAGGGCGTAAATTTCCCCAATGTGCATCTATCGGTAAATGCAATTACGGAAAAGGACAAGGAAGATTTACGTTTTGGACTAGCAGAGGGCGTAGACTGGGTGGCCCTCAGCTTTGTCTGTACCCCCGAAGATATCGCCGAATTGCGGGAACTAATTGCCCCTAGCGGTCGAACTGTGGGCGTAATTGCCAAAATCGAAAAACACGAAGCGATCACCAATATGTGGGAAATTCTCTCGGTCTGTGATGGGGTGATGGTAGCGCGCGGCGACCTAGGTGTGGAAGTCCCTGCCGAAGATGTACCTGTGTTGCAAAAAAAACTGATTCGCACCGCCAATACTTTGGGGATTCCAGTAATTACCGCTACCCAAATGCTTGACAGTATGATGAGCAGCCCTCGTCCGACCCGTGCAGAAATTTCGGATGTAGCAAATGCAATCCTGGATGGCACCGATGCAGTAATGCTCTCCAATGAGACTGCGGTTGGCAAATATCCGATCTTGGCAGTGGAAACTATGGCACGTATTGCTCAACGGATGGAACGAGAGTATGACATTCCGCCAGCCGAACCCGCTAGCGATCGCTCGGTTCCCGATGCCATTAGTCAATCTGTCAGTCGTATTGCTCAACAACTAAATGCTGCCGCTATTCTCACCCTAACCAAAACTGGTGCTACAGCGCGGAATGTATCTAAGTTCCGACCACCTGTGCCGATTGTGGCGGTGACTTCCCATGTGGATGTCGCACGACGTTTACAATTAGTTTGGGGCGTTCAGCCGCTGATTGCCTTATCTTTGCCCTCCACCAAGCAAAACTTTGAGGCAGCCCTGAATATTGCCCAAGAACATCAACTGGTTTCGGCGGGCGATCTGGTTGTGATGTCGGCGGGTACGCTTTCGGGTGTAGCTGGCTCTACCGACTTGATTCGGGTGGGCTATGTATCGGCGCTAGTTGGACGCGGTTTAGGAATCGGACAAGGCATGATCAGTGGCAGAGCGAGGATTTCTAACGGCAATCTAGAAGCGAAAGACTTCTATGCTAGAGAAATCTTAGTAGTGAAAAAGACCGACGCTAGCCATGTGGATATGATTCGTAAAGCTTCGGCGGTAATTACGGAAGAGGCAAGCCTAGAATCCCATGCAGTAGTAATCGGTAGAAAGTTAGGTATTCCTATTCTGGTTGGTATTCAAGATGCTACTACCAAAATCCGCGATGGCGAACCACTTACAATTGATTTCAGCAAGGGATTGCTCTTTTCTGGTTCTTTAGTTAAGGATATGAATTAGCCACTTTTGAGGCATTCAAGGTTATGGAGAACTTTCAGGCGTAGGAGTTTAACGGCGAAGCCCTCAAACTCCTACGGTACGGGGTTACAGCCCAAACCCCCTATTTAGAATATCTCGTTTATTTTTTGCGTAATTCCTAACTTAATAGAAGTGAGCTAGAAAAATGCAGAAGTATATGTGATTACCATAATGCAGGAATTGGAGCTCTCTCAACTGGCATTGGCATTGGTAATGGCTTACTTGGCACAAATGGCGGCTCAATCGGTCTTGTTACAGCTGCAATCTCTCGAGCCTGATAAGACCACATTGCACCCACTACAGGGATAGTTGAAGGACAACAAACAGCCTTAAACCAAACTCGCTTACCTGAAGCTAAGCCCTCGCTGGCAGGACTTTGATCAATTGTGCATCTTCTTCGGGTTTCATGAATGGTAAAAGCCTTAATATCTAATGGCGTACCTCCACTCACCGACTCTATATAGGAATCTCGAAAGACGCCCTAAATCACATTGCGATTATATAGATTCATTGACGAGCCAACTTTTAAAGCATATTGACTAAACATCCAATCGGGCACATAGTATTTGCGAGATACGCCTGACCCATCCTTGAAGGTAACGATATTGCCAGAGATGATTTCAATTGTCTGGGGTGAACTGCTATCCAAATATTCGCCAGCAGGTTGAGCTTCTGAGGATTTGACTGATCCGATCGAAGCGATCGCGATTGAAATCGTGGAAAATAAAAATAACCGAATTAGCTTTTGCATAGTCTTAAATCTCCAAAGTGATGTTTGAATTAAAGTGTTTGTCCTCTCACTTTTCAGAATTACAGAGTAATGGTTGATTTAATGTATGAGCTGATTGACTACCTTACAAAACTTATCTAATTGTTACTTGCTCTATAAAAATTGAGCTTGGATATAAGAGGTTACTATAAATTATGATCAAACGTGCCACAGTGAAAGACACTAAAAACCCATGGCGGGGCTGAGCCCTGCGACCCTAATTGTGGTGGATTTAATAGAAAATCGCTGTAAGGAGCAAAATCCCTAAGAGTCAAAATTACCAATGCAAGCTAAGCTTATCAAAGCAGTTTGAAGTCAACTTGATTTAGGTATGAAGATCTTATTTGTCTGTCTAGGGAATATTTGCCGATCGCCTGCTGCCGAAAATATTATGAATGCTCTAATTGAGCGAGATCATTTGAGTCATTCGATTCAGTGCGATTCTGCTGGGACGGCTGGTTATCACATTGGTTCACCTCCCGATAAACGCATGAGTGCTGCTGCTCAAAAGCGAGGTATTCCCTTTGAAGGTGAAGGAAGACAGTTTACCCGCCGCGACTTTGAACAATTCGATCTGATTTTGGCAATGGACAAGTCTAATTATAAAGACATTTTGCGACTCGATCCCCGCAGTGAATTTGGTGACAGAGTGAAAATGATCTGTTCCTATTGTCGGAAATATCGTGATCAAGAAGTGCCAGATCCTTACTATGGGGGTGAAGAGGGGTTTGAATATGTAATGGATTTACTCACCGATGCCTGTGAGGGACTTTTGCAAAAACTGAAGCCTCAGCTTTAAGCTAGGATTGCATGATCGTGAGAGAATTTTATCAATTCAAGCGCTAAAAACTTTACGGCAATTACGCCCCGAACCCAATTAATCTTTCGGTGTAATGCTGTCTTTCTGAGACTGCAGCAATTGAGTGAATATTACATTTGAATTCACGGCGCTAACCCCTCTACCATATTGAAAGAGGGGAACTTAAAATCAGACTTCGCTAAGCATCATTTAGAGCAGCAATTCCAGGTAAGACTTTACCTTCCAAGAGCTCCAAGCTTGCGCCGCCACCTGTAGAGATATGGCTCATTTGAGCGGCAACTCCGACTTTCTCAACCGCTGCAACGGAATCTCCCCCACCGATGATTGTAATTGCACCTTTAGCAGTGAGCGCAGCTAAACTATGCGCGATCGCTTCTGTACCCACGGCAAATTGATCATACTCAAATACCCCCATTGGCCCATTCCAAATTACGGTTTGGCAATCCGCTAAAGCTTCTTGGAAGAGTTTGATTGAATCTGGTCCAATATCTAAGCCCATCCAACCATCGGGAATCGCATCGATCCTTACAGTCTGAGCTTTGGCATCAGGCTTAAAGGCATCGGCAACTACTACATCGGTTGGCAGGAGCAATTGTACACCCTTAGTTTTGGCTTTCTCTTCCAGGGTTCTTGCCAGTTCCAACTTGTCTTCTTCAACTAGAGATTTACCAACTGCCAAGCCTCTTGCCTTGTAGAAAGTAAAGATCATGCCGCCGCCGATTAATAACTTATCTACTTTTTCGAGTAGAGCGTCGATTACACCAATTTTGCTAGAAACCTTAGAACCGCCCACGATCGCTGCCAAAGGACGCTTAGGAGCATCAATCGCGCCACTGAGATATTGCAATTCTTTATCAAGTAAAAGTCCCGCTACCGCAGGGCGAAGAAATTTGGTTACACCTTCGGTCGAAGCATGGGCACGGTGAGCAGTACCAAAGGCATCATTCACATACATATCTGCGATCGCTGCGAGTTTGCGCGCAAACACAGGATCATTTTTTTCTTCTTCCACATAAAAGCGTACATTCTCTAGAAGGGCAACATCGCCATTGCTCAAGCCAGCTATTACTGCTGCCACTTCATCACCAATGCAGTCATTACACTTGGTTACAGGCTTACCTAATAGTTCTGAAAGTCTTTTGGCAATTGGATCTAGGCGCAGGTTTTCGGTCACGCCCTTCGGTCTACCTAAATGACTCACCAGAATCGCGATCGCGCCATTTTCAGTTAAATGCTGAATCGTAGGTAGCGCGGCTCTAATCCTAGTGTGATCAGTGATATTGCCTTGAGTATCCTGAGGTACATTGAAATCTACGCGCACCAAAACCTTCTTACCGAGCAGGTCAGAGGTGGGTAAATTGGCTAAAGTTTGTTTAGGCATAATAGTTTTAAGGAAAAAGTTAAAATTTGATTAAATAACTATTTTAGATTTTACCGAAATCCTGTTCTTTAGATTGCAAATTATTTGATGTCGCACATATCGCCAAGTGATGCTCTTCAGCAAGGTAATTGGTTCAAGCTAATCTGTGGCGCAAGCTATCAGCATTTACCGCGGATTCGTAATCTCGCCCTGGTTTATACCCTGGCGGGAGCAGACTGTATTGACATGGCGGCAGATCCAGCCGTAATTCGCGCAGCCAGGTCAGGTATGGAAGCGGCTCAAAAAATTTCTTCACCATCCATGCTGAAGGAATTGCCTTGGTTAATGGTGAGTTGTAATGATGGCGAAGACCCCCACTTTCGTAAGGCTAAGCTAGAACCAAAAGATTGTTTAGTCAACTGCGATCGCCCCTGTGAAAAAATATGTCCAACCCAAGCGATAGATTTTTCCAACTCCGCTCCTATTAGCGCCGATTTATGCTATGGCTGTGGGCGTTGTTTGCCTATCTGTCCCGTGCAGATTATCCAGACGCAAGAGCAGAGTTATTCCCTAGCGCAATTAGCCTTAGATCCTGTGGCAGATTTGATTGATGCGGTGGAGATTCATACCCAAAATAATCGCTTAAATGAGTTTCAAATCATCTGGCAAACATTTGAGCCGCTGCTACCCAAGCTCAAATTAATCTCGGTGAGTTTTCCCGACAGCGAAGATTTACCAGCTTACCTAAATGGTCTACTAGAAATTATGCAGCCTCGACCCCAGTATCTGATCTGGCAAACTGATGGTCGGCCGATGAGTGGAGATATTGGCAGAGGCACCTCGCGCGCTGCTTTACAGTTGGGGCAAAAAGTAATAGATTTCCAGTTAGCCGATGGGTATATACAGTTGGCGGGTGGCACCAATGATTACACAATTACTAAGGCAAAATCACTAGAGCTGGCGATCGCTGGAATTGCATTTGGCAGTTATGCCCGTCAGTTAGTGGCAGAAGTGTTAGATTTAGCGAATGATCACTTAGAAGACTCTCCCAAATTACTCTGGCAAGCAGTAAACTTAGCGCAAAAACTAATTGAGCCGCTTAAAACTGTTCGCTAATATTCCCTAACTACTTAAATTAGAATCTATTCATGTCAACTATTAATCGCCAGCAAGTCACTGATAATCTCGATCAACTTTTACCTATTTTACCGCCGCATATTCGGCAGATTCTGGAAGATAAAGGGAATCTCGATAACTTAGTCGAAGTGGTGATGGATTTAGGTAGACCACCAGAAGCCAGATATTTTGATCGAACGATTTATCTTGATCAAGAACCAGTTAGCCAAGCCGATATTGATCAATCGGTTAAGCGAGTTGGTGAATTTGGTGGTGATAATCGCGCAGGTATAGAACGCACGCTGCATCGAATTAGTGCCATGCGAAATCGCAAGGGAATGATTATTGGGCTTACTTGTCGGGTGGGCCGAGCAGTTTATGGAACGGTTAATCTGATCCAAGATTTGGTCGAAACTGGAAAATCCCTGCTTTTACTTGGTCGTCCAGGCATGGGGAAAACAACAGCCCTTCGAGAAATTGCCAGGGTTTTGGCGGATGAATTTGGTAAACGAGTTGTGATCATCGATAGTTCCAATGAAATTGCAGGTGATGGTGACATTCCTCATCCAGCGATCGGTAGAGCCAGAAGAATGCAAGTAGCGAAGCCAGAATTACAACATCAAGTAATGATTGAGGCAGTGGAAAACCATATGCCAGAAGTGATCGTAATTGATGAGATTGGCACCGAATTAGAAGCTTTAGCCGCCAGGACGATCGCCGAACGAGGCGTACAATTAGTGGGAACTGCTCATGGTAATCAACTGGCAAATTTAATCAAAAATCCTACCCTCTCTGATCTAATTGGCGGCATTCAATCCGTTACTTTGGGCGATGAAGAAATGCGCCGTCGTGGACTTCCCCAAAAAAGCATTCTAGAGCGAGGAGCAGATCCCACCTTTGAGATCGCAGTTGAAATGACTGAGCGCTATCGCTGGATTGTGCATCAAAATGTAGCGGAAACAATTGACGGTCTATTGCGCGGCAGGATCCCAGCCTTCCAAATCCGTTGGGTTGGTGAAGGCGGCAAAGTACAGATTACGGAGGAATTACCGCCAGTGGAAGTGATTAAAAATCCTTCTCCTAAAGGTTGGCGTGCTAATGGCAATATGCAGCCAGTTCCTGTGCCACAAACACCTAGCCCTGTGAGTATGTTAGCTAAATCAATTCAGGAAGATAGCAATAACTACATTCTCGAATCCGATCCAGAAACCATGAGGCTCTTCCTCTATGCGATTAGCCAAAATCTGGCAGAAGAAGCGATCGCTGCCCAGGATTTACCCGTCCGAATTACTAAGGATTTAGATGAAGCGGATATGGTTCTAGCTTTGCGATCGCAAGTGCGCAGTCAATCCAAATTACGTCAGTTAGCCGATACTCATTCTCTTCCGATCCATACTGTCAAGAGTAGCACTGTTGCCCATATTAGCCGTGCCTTGCGCCGCATTTTACACATTGACGAGCCAGAACATTTAACTACGTTTAGTAATGTCAATAATGGCAATAGTGAGTTGGGAATGTTTGCCCACGGTGATTCGGAAGATGAAATGGAAGCCTTAGAAGAAGCTCGCCTAGCTGTAGAAACTATTGTTTTACCAAAACGTCAACCTGTGGAGCTATTACCTCGTTCTTCCTTCATTCGCCGAATGCAGCATGAATTAGTCGAACATTACAATCTGCGATCGGATAGTTTTGGTACTGAGCCTAATCGGCGTTTGCGAATTTATCCTAGTTGATTGCTCGGTTAAGCATCTGATGAATCTGGCTGAATTTCTAAACAGGATTTCTTATCTAGATTCTGAATAGAACTTTGAGCCGCATTAAGAAAAGTTTGAATCCCTTCTACTACATTCTCATGTCCACAATAGGGACAAAAAGTAATCTCATTAATCGCAGGCTCATTGTCGGCGCGAGTCCACCATTTTTGGCAGCGATCGCAGCGAAAGTGATAAAGATACTCTAGGGAAACTTGCATATTTTAGACTAGATAGGTTTTAAATTGAATAAGTAAGCGGGAAGGACTTGGCATCTTTGGGCCGTATAAAGACGCGTTGTTGGGGTGAAATCTTTAATTGATCGAAGCGATCGCGACTCAAATGGGCAGTTAGCACTTGAGCATCATCTAGCACCAATTCTACTTGAATTTCCCAACCCAGATGAATGATGCGATGCACTCGCGCTGGCGTATTCTCTGAGCTAGAACTTCCAATTGCATTCTCAATGGTTTCAATAATTAAATCTTGGGGACGAATGAATAAATGATCATTTTGCGCATCACTGTAATTACGATTGCCATTTTGATTACTCGCTAACTGAGAATGCCCTTTCACCACGTTGACTGGTCCAATAAAACTCATTACAAAAGAACTGGCAGGATGATCGTAGACTTCAGCAGGTGTGCCAATTTGTTCCACTTTACCCTTATTCATCACCACAATGATGTCTGCTACCTCCATGGCTTCTTCTTGATCGTGGGTCACAAATACGCTGGTAACTTGAACTTCATCATGCAAGCGTCGCAGCCAAGCACGCAACTCTTTTCTCACTTTTGCATCTAAGGCGCCAAATGGTTCATCCAAGAGTAATACTTGCGGTTCTACAGCTAAAGCCCTTGCCAGAGCTACTCTTTGGCGTTGTCCGCCAGATATTTGCGAAGGATAGCGATTGCCTAAACCCTTCAATTGCACTAATTCTAGAAGTTCTTCTACTTTTGCACTGATCTTTGCTTTGGCTACTTTGCGAATCTCTAGCCCAAAACCAATATTTTGACGGACAGTCATGTGCTTGAAGAGGGCGTAATGTTGAAATACAAAACCGATATTGCGATCGCGTACATCTTGATTAGTTGCATCTTTGCCTGTGAGAAAAATCCGCCCTTGATCAGGAGTTTCTAGCCCAGCAATCAGCCGCAGTAAAGTAGATTTTCCAGAGCCAGAAGGACCAAGCAATGCTACCAGGGAGCCAGAACTGACATCTAGATTCACCTGATCAACTGCCTGAAAATCACCAAATGCTTTGGAAACGTCTTGAACTGTAATACCCACTGATTGCTGACTCCTTGTTTCTGGCGAAAACTTATTTCTGGCTAAAACTGTAAGATTAAACGGAGAGATACTTAACTGTAGATTTAAGCGGCGATCACCAAAAATCTACTTATAACTCATGTGCTTACCGTAAATTCATCTAAGTATATAACCTTTAACTGCTTGATGGGAGTACGAAATAAAGATTATTATTCATACTTAACCCGACACAACTTGCAATAGATCCCATGAATTATAAAGTAATAATTATTTGATCGCAAAATAAGTCTTTAGTTGAGGGAATTAAAGAACTTTGGGAATACCGTGAATTG
>JBBRVV010000035.1:0-10981 GCA_038246525.1 Pseudanabaenales cyanobacterium | reverse complement strand
CTTTGATTTCTGCACCAAATTCCAGCATTTCACCTAAATGATTTTTTAAGAATTCGCTCACATTTTGAGCAGCCGAACTAATCGCCCCCAAAGGAGTATTGATTTCGTGGGCAACACCTGCAACTAATTGCCCCAATACTGCCATTTTTCCCTTTTGAACCAGTTCGGTTTGGGTATTTTCGAGCACAATCATCGCTTGAGAAAGGTCTTGAGTGCGTTCTGCTACTTGTATTTCCAGGGTTTGATTGTATTCTGGAATTACTTTCTGTGCCTGGCGGCGAGCAGTTATATCTGCAAAAGTAGCGATCGCGTAGACAATCTGACCGTCGCTATCAAAAATTGGATTGCCCCAGACTTGGAGATGGATGATTTGCGCTTCTACTCTCACTTCCAAATCTTCAATTACCGCACTTTCCCCTTCCAAAGCAATTAAGATTGGCAGTTTGCTAGGTGGATAAATCTCTTCACTATCGGCAATAAAAATTGGTAATTGTTCCAGTAACTGATTTAGATCCTTAGGGAAATTTTGCCACAAGCGATCGCCAAACATAGTTTGAAGAATTGGATTAGTATAATAAATTTTGCCCTTGAGATCACATACCAAGACACCTACGGGAATAGTTGCCAGAAATTGCGAAAGTCTCAAACCACTTTCAGAAAGGGCTTCATTTAGCTTCTCCATTAGCTCGTTTTTTTGCTGAAGGGTCGAGAAGGATTCTTTCATTTTCTCTGCCATTTGCCGAAAAGAATCAGTTAGTTCACCTAGCTCATCAAAGCGATCGCTTGATTCAATCTCTGCCCATCTACCCTGAATCAACTCTTTGGCTACACGATTTAGTTGCAAAATCGGTTTGGTGATCCAGCGCACAATTAAAATACTGATACCAAGAGAAGCAATTAAGGCAGTTAAACAAAAAAGAATGGTGATTTGGGTATTTTGATTGATCCGCTCCATGAAATCAGATTCAGGCACAACCACCACAATTAGCCAAAAAATGCTCTGGCGATCGCGAAACGGAATTACCTGTACAAATTGCTTAGTTCCATTCAAATCAAAATCCAACGACTGAGCGCCGTAGATTCGTTCCCAACTACCAAATTTTTGCAGTAAATAGGCACTGGTGCTACTCACGGTTGGGTTATCACTTTCCGTTGCTTTTATTCTTTGATTCTCAGATGAGGTTTTAGGCTGAGAGTTAGACTGAGAGTTAGACTGAGAGTTGATAAGTATGCGATCGCGGGTAGAAATGCTCACCAAATCCCCCGAACGTTCCAATATAAAAGTTTTACCTGTTTTTCCTACCTTTAGCTTTGCCAAAAAATTCTGTAGTTCACCCAAGAATAAATCGCTTCCCAATACCCCTTCTAGTTTTCCCAGAGAATCATAAACTGGCTGAATTGCGGTAATTGCTAACTCCTGGGAGACTAAATCGGTATAGATTGCACTCCAAGCTGGTTGACTACTAGACGCAGCTTTGTACCAAGGACGCTGGCGTGGATCAAAGGTACTTACAGCACTTACAAATTTATAGGGTTTGCCCGTTAGATCTACCAGATAGCGCCGATATTCCCATTTGGTTTCTGCCTGACGCACGGCTACCGAAAAAGTATTTGCACTATCGCGCCTCGCCGAAAACTGTTCTCCCTTTTCTGTACCGTAATAGATCGTATTCAAGGAAGGGAAAAGTTGTAACTGTCGCCAAAGGAAAGTCTCAATATTTATGGTTTTGAACTGGCGAATACTATTGGCATTGACTTGGTTGACAAAGTTGGGTTGATCTAAATAAGAATGTAAATGCTGTACCAAGCGATCGCTAATTTGATTGCGTAATTCTGTAGCTACTTGATTTACTGCCGCTTGCCCATTCTGAAAAGAGAGGAAGCCAACAATCCCCACAGTGGCAGAGATCAAAGTGACGAAAGGCACAGTTAAAACTAATCTCAGCGGACTGGCTAATAACTTTGGGCTTACACCAATTTTCATGATCACACCTCAGGCATAAACCTAATCATAAACTCTTGCTTAAATTCTGGCTTAAACTTAGCTGTTACCACGTTCAACAAAATCATCTGCGGTTAAACCATCAATAAATTCCCGAAAAGCGCGCCGCTCTGCTTCATCTGCATCTTGGTCTACGGGCACTGAAGCCTCCACAATTACCTCTTCCATTACCCAAATCGGACATTTTGCCCTGAGCGCGATCGCGATCGCATCACTGGGACGAGCATCTATTTCTTTTTTGATTTCACCTTGCTGGACATAGATTGTGGCAAAGAAAGTGCTGTTTTTGAGGGAGTGAATCATAATTTTTTCAACTACCATTGCGCCAGCATCTAGGATCGCCAAACAGAGATCGTGGGTCATTGGACGAGTTGAAGGGCGCGGATCGAGGGCAGCAACGATCGCTTTTGCCTCAGATTCACCAATCCAAATTGGCAGCGCGCGCCGCTCAGTTCCATCCCGCAGTAAAACTATCGGGCTACGGCTATAGGCGTCAATTGCAATTCCAGCTACTCTCATTTCGATCATGACTTCTCGCTCTACTCTGCTTGCTATAACTTAATGACTAGTACAATCTAACTTTTTCAGTTAAGCTTTAATTAAATATTAACATTTGCGCCCCTTTTAACCCTAAAGTAAACCTAGACAGTTTTGGGAAACTCTTGAAAAACTCTTGAAAACCTATAGGGGCCGGCATAAATCATCCTTCTGGATTTTGGGGACAACTTTTGCAGGCGCTCTCAATTTTGCCTTTAGAAAAAATTCTTCGGTTAAAGGTGGAATGTGTGAAGTGTCAATCGGCATCTACGAAGTCAAAACCATGCTTTCTTTGATTAAGCTCATTTTTTTGCTGATTCCACTCAAAGTACATAGTTTTTTAAAGCGGCATCTTACATCCCAAGGATAAAGGGTTAATGAACATAACATATCCTTATTTTTCAGTTAAGCTTTAAATCAAATATTAACATTTTCCTATGTCCCTGCCAGCGATCGCCCTGACTACACCGCTATATTACGTTAATGATCTGCCTCATATCGGTAGCGCTTACCCCACAATTGCGGCTGATGCTTTAGCTAGATTTTATCGAATGAAGGGGCATCCCGTGCGACTAATTACTGGTACGGACGAACATGGACAAAAAATTCAACGGGCGGCTGGGCAAAATCACCTATTGCCTCAAGCACATTGCGATCAGATGGCAGCAGCCTTTCAAGCTCTGTGGCAAAAGTTGGATATTCAATATGATGCCTTCGCTCGGACTACTGATCCTAGACATGAAGCGATCGTTTATCAGTTTTTCCAAAGAGTGCTCTCAGCAGGAGATATTTATTTAGGTCAACAACAGGGCTGGTACTGCGTTGCTTGTGAAGAATTTAAAGAAGAGAAGGATTTAATCAAGGATCATCATTGTCCGATTCATACCAATATTAGCTGTGAGTTTCGAGATGAAGGGAATTACTTCTTTCGGTTATCTAAATATCAAAGTCAGTTAGAGCAGCTTTATCGCGATCGCCCCGATTTTATTCAGCCAGAGATTCGTCGCAATGAGGTTTTGAATTTTGTCGCTCAAGGCTTAAAGGATTTTTCCATTTCCCGTGTAAATTTAGATTGGGGATTCCCTTTGCCCAATGATTCCCAACATACGATTTATGTGTGGTTTGATGCGCTGCTAGGCTATCTTACTGGATTATTAGAGCCAGATGCAGAACCTAAACTTGAGAATCTGATCGCCAAGATGCCGTTCAAACTACATATTATTGGTAAAGATATTTTACGTTTCCATGCGATTTACTTTCCTGCAATGTTGATTTCGGCAGGTTTACCGATTCCCGAAAAGGTGTTCGGACATGGCTTCTTGACCAAAGATGGCTTAAAAATGGGTAAAACTACAGGAAATACGATTGATCCGATTATTCTTTGCGATCGCTACGGTGCAGATGCGATGCGTTACTATTTTTTGCGCGAAATCGAATTTGGCAAAGATGGTGATTTTAATGAAGAAAGATATGTGAATATTGTGAATGCTGACTTAGCAAATAGTTTGGGCAATCTTTTGAATCGAAGTTTGGGTATGGTCGGCAAATATTGCGATCATTTGGTTCCTGATCCAAGCACTAAAGAGATTGAGCATCTCACTTCGCCAATTGTTCGTCTTGCCTCTGGTTTGGGCGATCGCGTGGCTTTAGCCTTTGAGAATTTGAATTTTCAAATAGCTTGTGAACAGATTTTGGAATTAATTCGGGATTGTAATAAACTAATAGATGATGTCGCTCCCTGGAAGCTATTCAAGTTAGCCAAACAGGCAGAAATTAACGAGTGTCTCTATACGGTTTTAGAAGCTGTGCGAATTGCCACCTATTTGCTCTCTCCGATCACACCACACTTGAGTCAATTGGCATACAAACAACTAGGTTTAGAATTAAATTTGAGCGATTCTTGGCAAGAAATTTCCTGGGGGAAACTCCAAGCTGGCGCAAATCTTGCCACACCTCAACCTATTTTCCAGCGACTCGAATTGGTGCAATCCTAGAACTTCTGCTTCAAATGAGTAGCTGGGCTAAAGTAAACTAATCATGATTTGGGTCGCAGGGCGTAGTGCCGCTATGGGTTTTGAGTTATTTTGAGTTTAGAGATTTTAACTTTATATCGTCTCACCTACTTATGGATCAAGCAATACAAACAGAGAAAAAACTCCTGCGACAACAGTTTCGGGCTGATCGTCGATCGCTTAATGTCTCAGAATGGCAAGCAAAGAGTGGAAGTATTTGTCAGGCAATTTCGCAATTTCCCAAATTCCAAGCATCAAAGCAAGTTCTCGCATTTTTTAGCACCAATCAAGAGCCAGATTTAAGCTCACTTTGGCAAGCGTTTCCTGATAAAACTTGGGGATTCCCTAGAACAGTCGAAAATCGTCGAATGCAGTGGCATGGGATGAAAATAGATAACTTAGATCCTAGTCGCACTTTGGGCAGATACGGAATTTATGAACCACTTTCCTGTCAGCCCCTAATTGATCTCGCCCTAGTAGATCTAATTTTGGTGCCTGCGGTGGCATGCGATCGCCAAGGGATTCGACTAGGCAATGGTGGCGGCTATTATGATATTTTTTTAACCGAACCCAGTCTAAACTCTGATAGCTATAAATTGGGAATTATCTTCGACCTTACTCTAGTTGACTATCTACCTCATGATCCCTGGGATATATACCTAGATGGAATCTGCACTGAGTTTGGGATTCAGGCTGTGGCATCTGCTCAGAGTTTATCTGCGTTTGGGATGATGGATGCGGAATTGCGCCCAACTAACGCTAAAATGACAGCAACTTCGGCACAAGATTGAGATATGTCAGACTCTTCTTCAAAATCTACTGAGAAATTTACAGCGAAAGCTTCAGAGATAACTTCAGAGATAACTTCAGAGACAACTTCTGGGCAAGCTTTTAGTAAGTATGGTAAAGCGATCGCTGCTCTGATCTTTAGCTTAAGCACTTCTCAGCTTCTCTTCCACGATCAACAATTTCTACTACTAAGCTTAATTGTGCTAGTTGGAGGGGCCTCTTGGTATGGACTACGCCGATTTAAGTCAACTAAAAAGCCTCAGACTCCAGCACTCTCTCCGCCCCAAAAGCTGCAACTTGAATTACAAAAAGTCCAACAATCAATAGTTAAACTAGATCACCTGGGTCAGCGGCAAATTTTGTTAGAAAAAGCGAATCGCATAGCTCTAAGTTTGGAAAAATGTTTAGAAAAGAGTTCGAGCCAATCTGAACCGAATCAATTACAAATTGCTTTAGTCGGAAAAGCAGGAGTAGGAAAATCTTCAATCATTGAAGCGTTACTGAGTTCTTCAGTCAATTCAAGTTCGAGCGCAAATTCTTCTCTGCTTTCGCTGCCAGCTTTTAATGGATTTCGGCATTCTAAACGGCAAATTCAGTTGGTAGAGACAAATTTAGAACAAGCTCAAACCGCAAACCTAGTGATTATGGTGGTTTCTGGAGACCTAACTGCAGCCGAAAATCAAATTTTGCAAACCTTAAAGCAACAAGGTAAGCCAACAATTTTGGCATTCAATCAAATCGATCTCTTTTTGCCTAGCGATCGTGCTGTAATTTTAGCCAAGTTGCAAACCTATGATCCTGAAGCCTTGGCAATTACCGCAAAACCGAAGCCGATTATCGTGCGGCAGAGTGTTTCTACTACCAAGGATTCAATGGGAGAGAATAACAGCGAACAGCAAAAAGTTTGGCAAGAGAACCAAGATCCCCAAATAGAACCACTCAAACAGCGTTTAGAGCAAATTCTTTCGCAACAGTGGGAAGATTTGTTTTATCAGAATTTATTTGCCCAAGTGCGATCGCTGAAAACCGAAACCTCAACTCAATTAAATCAAGCTCGCCGTCTCAAATCCGAATCAATTATTAAGCGCTATCAGTGGCTAAATGCAGGGGCAATCTTTATTAGCCCAATGCCCGCCCTAGATTTATTTGCCAGTTCGGCAATCAATGGTCAGTTACTAATCGAACTAGGTAAGCTCTATGATCGCAATCTCAATTGGGAGCAAGCCAAGGAAATTGGCACCATGATCGGCAAAAATCTCTGGCAGTTAGGCTGTATTGAATTGGCAACCACCGCGATCGCCACTGGACTAAAATCCCATACCTTTACCTTCGCGATCGGCGGCTCAACCCAAGCAATTTGTGCAGCTTACATCACTAAAGTGGGAGCAAACAGTTTTTTAGACTATTTGGAACTAGATGTAGAATCTGAGTCGCTAAATCCTGAGTTTATGGCTGAAAAATCAAATACCCTGCGCCAATTGTGCGAGAAAAACTTGCTCATGACCCAGGGAATTTCGGTATTTACCGATTTAATTTCTAGCTTTAGAAAAATAAATCCGCTCTCAAACTTAGCTTGAATTTATAGATCTCCACCTTTTGCCGCTAACAGAAAAATTACGACTGGACCAGAGATGACTACTAGAGCCAAACAAACAAGCTGAAAAATAAGTTGAAAGTTAATTCCTGCCAAGAAGGTATTGAGTGGATCGAAGATTTCCATAACTGTTTATATATCTTTTTTACAAAACTGCGGATAATTAAAAGTAGTCAAAACAATTGTAGCCCTTGCGGTACTAAACCCAAACAAGTCAAATTTATTGCGATCCAACATCTAAAAAATGGCGAATCAGTTACACAATTTCTCCATCCTAAAGTACATAAAAATTAACTAATTTTTCCACTAAGCGGTGAACTTGCTTGAGCGATCTCTTTAGTTGGGATTCTTCCCGCTTGAAATGCTAAACGACCCGCAACTGTAGCCATAGACATTGCCATTGCCATTTTGACTGGATCTTGTGCCTGAGCGATCGCTGTATTGATTAAAAGTGCATCTGCACCCATTTCCATCGCTAGAGCCGCTTCGCTGGGTACGCCTATTCCTGCATCCACCACCACCGGGATTTTTGCTTGCTCAATGATGATCGCAATGTTTGCCGCATTTTTGATACCCTGCCCCGAACCAATCGGAGAGCCAAGCGGCATCACTGTCACACAGCCTAATTCCTCCAACGCCTTTGCCAGCATGGGATCGGCATTGATATAGGGTAATACCGCGAATCCTTCAGCCACTAATTGCTTGGCAGCATAAAATGTTCCTAAAGGATCAGGCAATAGGTATTTAGGATCGGGAATTACTTCTAGTTTGACAAAATTATTAGCTTCTTGTCCTAGAATTTTCGCCATTTCCCGCCCTAACCTCGCTACTCGCACCGCTTCCTCTGCGGTTTGACAGCCCGCCGTATTTGGTAGCAACCAATATTTTTGCCAATCTAAAGCTTCGCCCAAGCCCTCATGCCCAGGTACTCCACTCTGTACCCGCCGTACTGCTACGGTAATAATTTCACTGCCACTTGCGGCGATCGCTTGCCGCATGATCTGAAAGTCAGTATATTTACCCGTTCCAGTCATCAGGCGCGAACTAAAGATTTTGCCAGCGATTACCAAAGGAGAATTAGCAGAATTGACAGCCATAATTTTAGAATCTAGAAATTTTACTTAAAAATTTAAACATTAGCGCTGGGATCAAGCTGCTGCAAAGCTTCAGCAAAGTCATGTACCCCTTGAAATTGACGATAAACTGAAGCAAACCGCACATAGGCTACTTCGCTCACTGTTCGCAATTGCGCCAAAACTGCCTCACCAATTTCTGAACTGGGAACATGGCGATCGCTTTGGGTTTGAAACTGGGACTCAATTTCATCAATCATTGCTTCCAACTGCTCTTGACTAACTCCCGTCTTTTCACAGGCACGCACCATCCCCCGAAGCAACTTAGAGCGATCAAAAGATTCTAATTTCCCACCACGCTTAACCACTGTAATCGGCACAAACTCAATTCGTTCATAGGTGGTAAATCGTCGCTGACAATTGAGGCATTCTCGCCGTCGGCGCACACTATGCCCTTCTTCCGCCGAACGAGATTCTAAAACACGGCTATCGGTATGTTGACAAAAGGGACAGCGCATATGGTGCCCTGAAATTCAAATTAATTGGCTAGCACATCATCTTAAGCGATTATGTTCACACCTCACACTAACTTTATAATTTTTATTAAACCCATAGATTCTAATTGTATCGACCTAAGCAAGTTTCTAAATCTGTTAGGGAAGAAAGGTCTAACAAGGCATCACCTAAGAGCGAATCCGTTTTCATATTTGCGTAGACGCAGTTTGGATCAGTAAGACCTCAACTTGCGATATTTGCTGATTTTGGAGCACCATTGTAGTAGTTCCATTTTGTTCAAACCCGATCCGTTGATAGAATTTTTGCTGATTTGTGGTCATTAAGTAGACCCGCTCTACATTGTTAAGTTTGGGATGTGCCAGAACGGTTTGGACTAATTTTCGCCCTAGCCCGCCACCGCAATGATCGGGATGAATGATCACGTCCCAAATGGTAGCTCGATATACGCCGTCCGAAGTGGCTCTAGCATGACCGATCAGACGTTGTTCATCCCATACACTGATCACTGGCTCAGAGTTAGCGATCGCGATTCCTAAACCTTCTAAAGTTCTCCCTTTTGCCCAAAAAGAACCCAAATCTAGCAGGGATTTTAGCTGATTTAAATCTACTTGATCAGCGCGATCGCAAAACCGAATCCCACGATTATCCATTTTGAAAATTAATAAGCTAGTAAGTTAAATAATTATGGCATTCCACCCAAATACCTCGATCAAATCTTTAATCCCTTTTTTTACCACAGCACGCGATCGCCTTGGAAAAGGCTCAGGCTTGCATATTATCTATAATTTGGTTACTCAAAGTTTGCGCGGCACGATTCAAGTTCAAAGCAAATTGGCAGAAGGCCCAGAATTTATTCTAGTTTTACCCCTGTGTATCGATCTAGATTTAGATCCAGAGAGGGAATTAGAGCCAATTTCCTACCAAGATGAAAGGCGACCAGTAATAAGGATGAGTAAGATCTATATTTGCTGCACTACCAGGTATGCTCAAGCTGCCATTTCCGTCCGACAAACCTAAAATTTGTTTGCCAACAATCCGCACTTTGCCCTGAATCATTGATCTTTGGGCAGATTGTAACGCGATCGCTTTATTTCTAGCTTGACTAAAATCATTGTAGAACTCAATCATAAATGGAGCCGTTCCCGCATCCGAAACTGACCAGAGAGAAGCCAGCACGCTCTTTACGCCCAGTTGTACCACTAAGCCGCTCAAGCCTAGGTTCTTGCCCAAAGCAGTTTGACAGGCGCTTAGAGTTAGAAGCTCCACTTGAGGACTATCTAAACGGAGAGTACGAATTTGCGGAATAGTTAATTTTTCATTCCACATTTGCACAAATGAGCCACCAGCCTTATCGCTTTGGAACTGAGCATGAGTAGCAAGGTGAATAATGCCGAATTTTTGCGCTTGTCTCTGGGATTGTAAATTAGCGATCGTCACTGGCTCATTCAGAAGTACATTTCCACCTTGATTCTTATTGGTAATTGAACGCACTTCAGTCTCTACTAATGGCAAAGCCGAGAAGCCTTGAACTGCTTCAGATACTGCCATACCTAAAATACGGGTATTTGTGCGATCGCGATCCTGTAATCGAGTAGCAAGTAAAGAAGGAATGGTAGCGATCGCGTATTTCTCGGTTAAGAATTGTCTACCATCATGTAAGACTGCGATTGGGAGTACGCGCAAATCGCCATCCATCACAAATACAATCGTTTCGATTTCTCTTTTCTTCAGTTCTGCTTCAATTGGAGCCATGATCCATTTGTGCATTTGCTGTGCTTCTGGCAGATAATCCTGAGAACTTGGATCGAGCAAATTAGTTCGCAAACTGGCTATTACGGGCTTAATTGTGTCCGCAGGTGCATTGTAATTAGTACGCAGGAAGGGAGTTCCTTTACTCTTAGGTGGAATTACTAACATTTCCAAGCGATCGCCTAACATAATTGGATAAATTAAAGCGGTAATACTACGCGTTTTTTCCGAAATAAGCTCCAATTCTACCTGTACCTGATTCAGACTGATTCCAGCAGTATTTAGCTTCTCTCCTGTAAACTCTTCTATTTCGGATATATAACTTCGCTCTATCTCTAAGAAAGCTTGGGGTAAGTTTTGCAATGCTAGGGAACGATTAACTTGCGATCGCTGTGGATCATTCAAGATCACATTTTGCAGTGGAACTTGAGCAATAGCTATGGGCGATTCTTCAGTAAATACTTTAGAAATATCAGGAGATTTTACTGGCACTGGAGTTGGTGCAGGTGTTGGTACTGGAGTTGGCGCTGGAGTTGGTGCAGGTGTTGGTACTGGAGTTGGTGCGGGAGTTGGTACTGGAGTTGGTGCGGGAGTTGGTACTGGTGTTGGTGCGGGTGTTGGTGCGGGTGTTGGTGCGGGTGTTGGTGCGGGTGTTGGTGCAGGTGTGGGCGCTGGAGTTGGTGCAGGTGTTGGTGCAGGTGTTGGTACT
>JBBRVV010000034.1:0-11029 GCA_038246525.1 Pseudanabaenales cyanobacterium | reverse complement strand
AGAACCTTAGTGAGGGCCTATGACTGGTCTCAAACTCCTTTGGGTGCAGCCGAAACCTGGTCAGTAGAAGTGAAAGCAGCAGTAGAAATATTAGTAACTGATCTTGGTCTCGCCAAAACCTCCGCTGACAATCCTCATTCTTCTCTTTTTAAGACTCAGCAACGCTATGAAACACTCTATGAATCTATCGGTCAGGGTTTTAATATCTCTGAAATGTTGTTTGATGCGCACGGAAAACCAGTAGATTATCGATTTTTGGAAGTAAATAGCCTATTTGAGTCGATCACTGGGCTAGAAAATGCGGTTGGCAAAACTGTACTACAGCTTATCCCTAATTTAGAGCCTTTTTGGATAGAAACCTATGGCAGAGTGGTATTGACGGGTGAGCCAGTGGAATTTGAGCATGAAGCTAAGGGATTAAATCGCTGGTTTACGGTGAAAGCTTTCCCGATTGATGCCCCATTAGAATTTAGATTTGGCGTTTTATTTTCGGATATTACGGCTCGTAAACTGGCTGAAGACCGAGTAAAGCTGATTCAAGAACGTTTAGAGATTTCCTTAGCCGCAGGAGATGTGGGCGTGTGGGATTTGGATCTAGTTAGCAAGCAGACTTGGCGTTCGATTGGGCACGATCGCATTTTTGGTTACGATGATCTTTTACCAGAATGGACTTATGATCAATTTCTTAGCCATGTGATTGAGGAAGATCGAGCAAGGGTAGATCTTGCCTTTCAAAACGCGATCGCCAAAGATATTCCCTGGCAATTTGAATGCGGGATCAGAACTCTCCAGGGAGAAGCACGCTGGATTTGGGGTAAGGCTCGCACTGAATATGATGAAAATGGTCAACCGCTCAGAATGTATGGCATAAAGCGGGATATTAGCGATCGCTACCGAGAAGAACAGAACAACAAATTCTTGATTGAGATTCAAAGCGATCTTGGCTCGATCGCCGATATTAACCAAATGCTAAATGTGGTGGGTGAGAAAATTCGAGCTTATTATGGCTTCTCGATCCTGGGCTTTATCGATGTAGATGCTGCTAAGAATATTGGCACCACCTTCTACATGAGTTCTGATGATGGAGAAATTAGCCAAGTTGCTGACTATTCTCTAATTGACTTTTTCAGCGAAAATTATCTACAAAAACTCCATGCGGGAGAAATTGTGGCGATCAATGATGTATATAACGATCCAGGCATTAAGGATCATGGTGCTGCCTATAAGAGTCTTCCTATTCGCTCGATCCTAAGCCTTTCCTATGTAAGAGATCGCGAATGGAAATTTATGATTAATGGTACTCGCCCAGAGACTTGCATTTGGCGCAAAGATGAACTAGAGCTAATGTCTGAACTGATCCCCCGCATTTACTTAGAGATTGAGCGATCACGTTCTGAATCTGCCATCGAAAAAGTTAACCAAAGATTTGAAGCAGCAATGCTGGCAGTGGAGGGAATTATCTTTGAATGGAATGTGGACACTAACTTTATTTTTCGCTCCAAAGGTTTGTTCAATTTAATTGGAGTTGAGGCGGAGGATGCGCCTTCCACTTCCGATTGGTGGTTTAACTTGATTCACCCTGAAGACAAGCCGAATATCGAATCGTTTTTTGCCCAAATTCAGCCTAATACTGATCGCTACCAAAACGAATATCGGGTATACCATGCGGATGGTTATTGGATTGATGTGTGGGAAAGGGGTAATGTGGAATGGAATACCATGGGTAAAATCGTCAAGGTAATTGGCTTTACTTCTGATATTAGCGATCGCAAAAATGCCGAACGTCAACTTCGTAATAGCGAAAGAATCTATCGAGCGCTGGGCGAAACCATTAAATATGGCATTTGGATCAATGATCCTGTTGGGAATAATATTTATGCCAGTCAGTCTTTCTTAGATCTAGTCGGCATTAATCAGGCGGAATGTTCAGGTTTAGATTGGAGTTATGTTCTCCATCCAGATGAGCGAGAAGCCACAATTGCCGCCTGGTTGGAGTGTGTGCGGACTAAGAATCCTTGGTATAGGGAACAACGTTATTTTGGCACCGATCAGAAGTATCATCATGTTTTGGCGTGTGGTAACCCTGTTTATGGCGATCAAGGCGAAGTTATTTGCTGGGCAGGGATTAATTTAGATGTCAGTCGCTTCAAAGAAACCGAAGCCAGTTTACGCGCAAGCGAAGAACGCTATCGCAGCTTAGTCGAACTGATTCCCCAACTGGTTTGGACGGCTGATCGTGACGGGAAAGTCTTAGATGTGAACCAGAGATGGTTAGACTATACGGGCGTAACTTCGCTTGCAGAAGTAATTGAAAACTTTGGACTGAGATCCCTTATTCACGAAGATGATCGAGAGTTTCTCAGGGAGGCCTGGCACCATTGTCAAAACAGCGGAATACCGCTCCAGGCAGAAAGTCGAATCAGGCAGCACGATGGCGTTTATCGCTGGTACTTACACCAGGCAGTTCCGCAAAAAAATGAAAGTGGCGAAGTGCTCAAATGGTATGGCGCTTGTACGGATATTGACGAACAGAAACAATTGGAAAGTGAATATGCGAATTTGCTGCAAAAGCTGCAGGAACGTAACCAGGATCTAGATCAATTCTCCTACGTTGTTTCCCATGACCTGAAAACACCTCTACGCGCGATCGCCAACCTAGCAGAATGGCTAGAAGAAGATCTAAATGACTTAATTCCGCCTGAAAATCGAGAACAACTACAACTGATGCGATCGCGGGTTTTTCGGATGGAAGACCTAATCAATGGGCTACTCAACTATGCTCGTATTGGTCGAGATGAGATTGCCCTAGAAGAAGTTTCCTTGAATGATCTATTAGCAGATATTATTGATTTGCTCGATCCGCCTGCTACCTTCGTGATTGAGACTCCTGAGAATCTTCCTAGTATCTTCACTAAGCGAGTCTTACTAAATCAAGTTCTAGCAAATTTAATTGGCAACGCAATCAAACATCATTATCGCCAAGACTGTAAAGTAACCATTAGTTTTAAGGATGAACCAGATTTTTATGAGTTTGCGATCGCTGATGATGGTGAAGGGATTCCAACCGAGCAACAATCTCGTATTTTCGATATTTTTCAAACCCTCGACAATCCCAATAGTAAACAAAGTACAGGTATTGGTTTAGCGATCGTCAAAAAGATTGTAGAAACCGAAAAAGGTAGAATTAAATTACAATCAGAGCTTGGCAAAGGCTCTACCTTCACTTTCACCTGGGGCAGATATTCCTCAAATCTTAACTAAATTTTCGCAAATAAGCCGCAATAGTCTGCTCAATCTGCTCAATTCCCTGTACCCTTGGTGCAGCTAGATGATTTCCACCATCTAGAAATTGAATCAAACTAAGTTGATAATTCTGCTGCATTGCCAGATCCAACCAGAGGTTTTGCCAATGATGTCCTGGTTGAAATTCTGGCAGATTTTGCGCATAGTAGGGCAGATAATCTAAACAAGTATTCAGAAAATTACGCCTACCACTTTGACCCAAAAACTCCTTTCGGGCAGAAAACTGATCAGGATTTTGTAACAGACTATAAATACCATCAGCAAAACTCTCAGGCTCAAAGTTGGCATACAGCCCAGCCCCTTTTGGGAATGCTCCATCTGCTCCTCTAGCATATTGATTAAACTCGCTACAGGTCAACACAGGTAAATTGCAACTAAGCGCCTCAGACAAGCTACGATTTTTGCCTTCAATTAGTGAACCTAATACATAACCCCTAGCACGGGAATAGAAACTCGGCAACTCTTGATAATGATGCACAACTCTAGGAACTAAATGGATATAATCCCGCAAACAACCTAAAATATCTTCCATTTGCGCCAATTGTGCCAACTCATAATCGTCTAAACCATGAAAGTTTACATCAAAGTTTCTACCAGGAATCAAAGTTAATCGAATTGGTGCATGGTCATATTTTTGGCGGTAAATGCGCAAAGACTTGGCAATAAATGGCAGATTCTTTTGATCGAGAAAGCGAGAAACCGCCAGTATATCAATATCTTTGGCTAAATTTGGAACAGGTGCGATTGCGTATTCATTCGTAAAATCTGGTTCTTCTAATGGCAATAAAATCTTCTCGGCTTTTTGCGGATTGTTAGCCCGAAACCATGCTTCTCTTTCAGGATTATCATACAAAACCAAATAACCATCCGCCAGTTCTGACCAAGGATAACTACAACCCATCGAATAGGCTAAACTATGAAAAAATTGCGGCAGTTGCGGGAACCGCTCTATTAACCAATCAACTGCTTGGGAAAAGAAAACTCCCTTTAGCAATTTGCCTTCATAGAAAAGTGGCGGTAACACTTGAATAAAGTCAATCGCTTGAAGTCTAGTAGGATCATCGCCAAAGAATTCATAACTATAGCTATCCAGGTCAGCATAAATCTCGGCAAGAGGTTTGTTTACGCTGGGATTATGAAAATATTCAGTAGGATAACGTTGCGCCCTCAAACTAATTATTCCGTTCCACTCCACCTTCTAGGGATTTAATCTCTTCTGGTGGTGCCTCCCAATTGAAGTCATTAATGCGTAAAATCAATTCGCCAATTTCGCGCGTGGGACTATAGCGAATCACTAAAGCATAGGTGCGACGACTATATTCTAAGCTGTAAGTAGAATCTATTATTCTGCCAGTATTCAAGCTCCAACTCTGTTGTAAACCAACTCGCATCGGCCCATAAATTTGTTGAACTACACCCGCAGAAACGATTTGATTATCTACCACCCGATCAAATAGAAAAGGAGATTGTCCTACGGTTGCACCTTGGGTAAAGCTGACATTTAATTTGGTGTAGTCAAAGAAAGGTTGAGAAAAAGTGCCTAACTCAGCCACTAATCCTAAAGTTCCAGCTAGATTTGTTTGACTTGCACCATTGGAATAGAGCGAATATGCGCCATTTACCCTGACGGTGGCATCTAGGCTAGGCGTGATTGGTTGTGGTGAATATTTTAATCCGCTTTCCTTTTCAGCTGGTAATGGAGTTCCACGCCAAAGCGAAAAGTCTCGGCCCAAAGATACAGCTGTTTGTGCTCTGGCTAAGTTGCCAATACTCACGATTTTTTGCTGATTATCATCGCGATCGGCGGCAATAACCTGTGCGCCAAATTGATAATTTAAAGAAATGCCAGTATCGGCAATCATTCGCCTGGGAGAGAATACATTCACACCAATCGAACTTCGCACATCTTGCAAACCCAGCGAACCATTAAAAATGCGATCGCGGAAAGTAGCTTGAGCTTCTAGCGAATGATCTGCTAAAACTGGACGACTATAGGCGGCAGTAAAACGCAAGTTGTTATCTAATTGGTTGAGATCCAAGCTAGAGAGACTCGCCCTTGCACCAAAATACTGGCGGTCTGGTAAACTTGAGTCCAACCTAGCAACTAAGCCAAATAAGCTGGTATCAAAAATATTGCCACTACGTTCGATCCCGCGTTGTAAGAAGACTTGGGGTGAAACCTGAAAGCGTAAATCGGGATTGCGCACCAGATCAAAGTTTTGTTGATAAAATACGCCACCACGATCTTTGCCATCAAAACCCACTCGCGCCGGAAATGCACTTTGAAAGCGATCAATCACAAAACCCGAAAAAGGAATGGGAATGGAGAGGGCATCATCGAATACTAGTCTGGGAGATTCGGCATCAATCCGATCTTGAGTGGGAGAAATCGTGGTAAGGGACGCTTTGGGGGTAACTACTTTCACTTCAGGCGGCGAAAAAGGATCATTGGTTAGGCTCAAATTGGTGGCTGTCCAGCTACTTCCATCGATTAGTAATTGTTCGGCAACAAACCCTAGTCGGCGGATTCCAGGTCCTTCATCACCATCTCTCCCCAGGGTAAGACGCACAAAGCTAGGTGCGCGATCGCTAGAATTAGGATCTGAACGGGCAATTGTACCTAAGTTCACTGTGCCAGAAGCTTTGTCTAGTCTGCCTTTGACTTTGCCATAGTCATATTCCAATTTAGTACCACGCAGCCTTTGATCACCGCGTAAAAAATTTACATTTCCCGCGGCGATCGCTACTTTGGTGATTAGATTTAGCTCGACCCGATCGGCTTTTAGTTCAGATTTTTGGTACTTGACGATCACATTACCCGTAGCGACAAAAGTATTGGTTTTAGTATTAAATTCCTGGTTATCGGCGGTGACGTTTACAGGTTGTCCTTCTGGGGTAATTAGTGGTAAAGCTGGCTTAGCATCGGGCTTAGGTGCTTGGGAGATTTCGGGCTTTATTGGTCCCGCTTGAGCAATTAAGTTTTTGCCTAAATTTTCAACCGACTGGTCGAGCGAACCCAACAGCGATCGCAGTTCTAACTTTACCGCGGCTTCTATGGCTTGATTAGATTGATGCGTGAAGTCTGGTAGTAGTTTTTGGCTTGGCTTGGCAGGAACAGCAATATTTGGCAGATCAGACTCAGCGATCGAGATCGCCTTCCCAGGTAGATACCCAAGCAAAGAAAAGATGCTAAGGATTAAATTGATTTTGGTAAACAGTCGCAAATGGGACATCACACTGATAAATCAGATGGGTAATCTAGGAGCCAATTTAGAATAATTTTGGCAGCAAATCCTCACTTAGTCTACACGCTATGGGATTGATTCAAGTTGATTGCTTAGCTGATAAAAAGAAATGGCGGTCTGTCCATAACAACGATAGTCAATCCTGGCAAGGCTAAGTGTTGCAGGCATTTGTCGCTTTTTGCTATGTTCTACGGCGATCGCACTATCTTGATCGCAGAGTTCGGCTAGAGAGCCTAATACCAATTCGTAGAGATCGCTGGCGTAGGGTGGGTCGAAGTAGATTAAGTCAAAGGGTGATTCTGCAATTTTAATTCTAGGTAGCAACTTCACCACATCACCCTTGTATAAAATCGATCTTGAACCTTGAGGATCAACTTTGCGCCAATTAGTCTCAATTACCTTACAGGCAGCGCTTGCCGATTCCACTCCCACTACTCTGCTTGCACCCCATTCCAATGCCTCTATGCCGATCGCTCCCGAACCACTACATAGATCTAACCACCTTGCCCCATCCAATTTCCCTTGCCAAATATTGAACAGCGCTTCACGCACTCTGCTAGGAGTTGGACGAGTTTCTAAGCCAGTGCGGCTTTTGAGGTAGCGATCGCCTCCTAGTTTGATTGACATTTGCCGTTTTTTTTCAGGTAGAATGATAGCTGTTGAAAACTTTTTTTGAATATCTTTTAATCTTATTACAGGTACCTTTGGGTATGGCTAAACTTTCTACTCCAGCGATCAATCCAACTATTGACAATTCTATTAAATCTGATAAATCTGGTGATTTTCAAAACGGCGATTTTCCGAATTATGACCAAGTAGCGATCGCTAAGTTCTATGGTCGCAGACCTTTTCAAGTATTGGGACGCATCTTTTCGATAATTTACTTTGTTGTAGGATTCTTGACTGGCTTAACTTGGGATCGCCGCACCAAAACCGAGAATGCGAAGCTACCCCAACGGGCGATTCAACTGCGCCGTATTATTACTACCTTGGGACCTACTTACATTAAGGTGGGACAAGCACTTTCCACCCGCCCCGATCTAGTGCGATCAGACTTTCTAGAAGAATTAACTAAGTTGCAGGATCAGTTACCTGCATTCCCTAATACTCAAGCCTTTGCGATCCTAGAGGCAGAATTGGGCAAACCGCTACAGCAAATGTATCGCCAGATTTCTCCCGATCCCGTGGCAGCCGCTAGTTTAGGACAGGTTTATAAAGCCACGCTCTTAACTGGCGAAGAAGTGGCGATCAAAATCCAAAGACCAAATCTGGTGCCTTTGATTACGCTCGATCTATATGTTTTGCGCATGGCTGCACGCTGGATTTCACCTTGGTTACCGTTAAATTTAGGTAAAGATCTGGACGCGATCGTTGACGAATTTGGCATCAAGTTATTTGAGGAAATTGATTACATTAACGAAGCGAAGAATGCCGAGCGTTTTGCTGCCTATTTTCATGACGATCCTAAGGTAATTGCGCCTGCCATTTTTCATCAGTTTAGTAGTCGCCGCGTTTTGACGATGGAATGGATTAATGGAATCAAACTTACTAACATTGATCAGATTCAAGCTGCTGGCTTAAATACGGATGAATTAGTTCGGATTGGCGTCATGTCTGGCTTGAGACAGCTATTAGAATTTGGCTTTTTCCATGCCGATCCGCATCCTGGCAATCTCTTTGCTACCTATGATGGCAAGATGGCTTACATTGATTTTGGCATGATGGATCAGTTAGATCTAGAGACCAAAGAGAATCTGGTGGATTCGGTGGTGCATTTGATTAACCGAGATTATGAACAGTTGGGTCATGATTATGTGCGCTTAGGATTTTTACGTCCCAATGTGCAAATGGCACCGATTGTAGCCGCATTAGAATCAGTTTTGGGCGATATCATGTCCGAGAAAGTTGGAGATTTTAACTTCAAAGTTGTGACCGATCGCTTCTCAAAAATCATGTATGAGTATCCCTTTTCTCTACCTGCTAAGTTTGCGTTGATTATTCGCTCTGTGGTTACCCAGGAAGGAGTTGCCCTCAGTCTCAACCCTGAATTTAGAATTGTGCAGGTGGCTTACCCCTATATTGCCCGTCGTTTGCTTACGGATGAATCCCAAAGTCTACGTCAAAGACTGTTAGAGGTCTTATTTAAGAATGATAAGTTTCAATGGGCAAGATTAGAGAATCTGATCGCGATCGCTAAATCCGATGGCGAGTTTGATATGTTACCCACCGCTAAACTGGGAATGCAGTATCTCCTATCGGCAGAAGGAGAATTTTTTCGGCGCAAACTAATTTTGATTCTCACCGAAGATAATCGCTTACATATCAGCGAAGTTCAACGTCTTTGGAAGTTGCTCCAAGTGGATATTCAGCCTTCTATGCTGTGGAACTTGGCGGTCAGTGGCATACGCGAGAGTTTGCCTAATATTCCCAAAGCGATCGTGGCAGCAGTTCCGTTTGCCGCTTTCTTGCCAGGTATGAATTCTTAAACAATGTCTGAAACCCGAAGAGCGATCGCTATAGACTTATTTGCAGGTGCAGGGGGAATGAGCCTTGGTTTTGAGCAAGCTGGATTTGATGTAGTTGCGGCGGTGGAAATCGATCCGATTCACTGTGCAATCCATAAGTTTAATTTTCCCCACTGGTCAACTATTTGTCAAAGCGTCACCGAGCTATCAGGTGAAGAAATTCGCAATCAAGCCAAAATTGGCAAGGAGGAAATTGATGTAGTTTTTGGTGGTTCTCCCTGTCAGGGGTTTTCGCTGATCGGCAAGCGAGCTTTTGATGATCCGCGCAATTCCCTAGTGGCGCATTTTCTGCGTCTAGTAATCGAACTTCAGCCAAAATATTTTGTATTAGAAAATGTCAAAGGGTTGACTATTGGCAAACATCGCCAGTTTTTAGCTGAGGTAATTGCCGAATTTGAAGCAAATAATTATGCTGTAATCAAGGATTACCAGGTTCTAAATGCTTCGCATTATGGTGTGCCTCAAAGTCGCGATCGCTTATTTCTGATTGGTTGCCTTAAAGGATTAATTTTGCCCAACTATCCGTTGCCGATTACTAAGTCACCCGTAAAAAATCCTAAAAGCGAAACCTTAAATCTGCCAAGTTGCCCGACGGTTTGGGAAGCAATTAGCGATCTACCGTTGATTGAAGACTATCCTGAACTAATCTCTCAAGATGTTTGCATTGCTGAGTTTAGCGAAGCAAGTAAATATGCGCAAACCCTGCGAGGACTGATTGATAGCAGCGCAGATTATTCCTACCCACGCCAATGGAATCAAGACTTATTAGAATCTAGCCTTCTTACTTCCAGTATCAGAACTGTTCACTCTGAAGTATCAATCGAACGCTTTGCCAAAACTGCACAGGGTAAAATTGAGCCGATCAGCCGCTTCCATAAACTAGATCCAAATGGTATCTGTAATACGTTGAGGGCAGGCACACCTAGTAATCGCGGAGCATTTACATCCCCTCGTCCGATTCATCCATATATTCCTAGATGCATCACGGTGCGGGAAGCTGCCAGATTACATTCCTATCCTGACTGGTTTCGCTTCCATTCAACTAAGTGGCATGGCTGCCGCCAAATCGGTAATTCAGTTCCGCCCTTGTTGGCAAAAGCAGTAGCCTCAGAATTGATTAAGGTGCTAAATATCCGCCCTATTAAACCGAAAAAATCTCTGCAATCTAGCGAACAGAAATTACTGAAATTGAAAATGACCGAAGCTGCAAATCTATTTGGCGTAGATCCACACATAATTGAGCCGAGGATTAGACAGTCAAAAGGGTTGGAGTAAATTTATGGCTAGATCAGGAGCTTATGTAGCAATTCTGATTGGAATATTTAGAAAGCACTATCAAGCAGGTATTGAATCTTTTGAATTTGATCGAACTGAAATTGGCGAAGTCGCTAAGTTAATTGACGTTGCGGCACCGAAGAACTATGGTGATTTGATTTATGCTTTCCGATTTCGTCGCGTCATGCCCAAAGAAATATCTGATACAGCCCCTTATGGATTGGAATGGATTATTGAGAATGCAGGAATTAGTACTTATAGATTTCAACTTAGTGAAATTAATCGCATAATACCAAGATCGGATTTACTTAGAATTAAAATACCTAATTGTACTCCTGAAATCATCTCTAAATATGCTCTAACTGATGAACAATCTCTGCTAGCAAAAGTCAGATATAATCGCTTAATTGACATCTTTTTAGGAATAACTGCCTATTCACTGCAAAACCATCTACGAACCACAGTTATTAGCATTGGTCAAATTGAAATTGATGAAATTTATGTTGGTGTAAATCGCCATGGTGCGCATTTTGTGATTCCTGTACAGGCAAAAGCTGGTAGTGATCAGCTTGGAATTGTTCAAACTAAACAGGATATAAAGTGTTGTGAGGAAAAGTTCCCTAATCTTATTTGTCGTCCTATATCAACCCAGTTTTTAGATAACGATATAATCGCGATGTT
>JBBRVV010000033.1:0-11034 GCA_038246525.1 Pseudanabaenales cyanobacterium | reverse complement strand
CTTGCTGCCCGCCGTAAAGCGAAAGGATCGGAAGAACCCGTGGGAATAATGCCTAAACCAAAAATACCAACTAGAGTATCTAAGCGATCGCTAATTGCAATGATTCTGCCAGTCAGACTTTTAGGTAATTGATCTCCTGCACCACGAGGTAAATAATGCTCTCTGATTCCGTTGGCAATTTCTGGGGCTAAGCCATTTGCTAAAGCGTAATATTGTCCCATTGTGCCTTGGAGTTCTGGGAATTCTTTCACCATTTGACTAACTAAATCGGCTTTGCAAAGTTTTGCAGTTGTTAGAACATTTGATAGAATGCTTGCCGATTCATGATTATTAAATTTCGGATTTTTAATTCCTAATGTAACTGATTCAGCAATTTTCCCAATTCTTTCTACTTTTTCAGCCACAGAACCGAGCTGCTCTTGGAATGTGACTTTTTCTAAAAGCGGTAGAAAATTCTCTAAAGGTTGAGCGCGATCGCTATCATAGAAAAATTTACCATCTGCCAGCCTGGCACGAATTACCCGACCATTTCCTGCGGCAATCAGTTTGGATTTAGTAGGGTCGCCATTAGAAATTGTGATGAAGTATGGCAGTAATTTGGGCGTTTCGCTATTGTTGGCATACAGGGGAAAATAACGCTGATGGCTGACCATCTCGGTTTCGATTACTTCCGTCGGTAGTTGCAAATATTCCCGCTCAAACTCACCGACAATCGCGGTCGGAAATTCTACCAACTGAGTTACTTCTTCTAGCAAATCAGTTAAAACATCGGTTTTTGCGCACTCTAATTTTGCGCCCATTAATTCTGCCAAAGCTTTGATTTGATCTTGAATTTTTTGACGACGCTGATCGATGTCTACGATTACTGAGGCAGCCGCCATAATATTGACATAGCTATCGGCATGGGAAATACTTACGGTTTGAGAATGCAGCACTCGATGCCCAAAGCTAATCCGATTACTTTTGAGATTTTCTAGAGCTACAGGCAAAATTTGATCATCTAGCAGGGCCACCAACCAACGAATTGGACGGGGGAAACGTAAATCACCATTACCCCAACGCATTAAGCGTTTTCCTTCTAAGCCCAAAATCCAGCTTTGAGCCAGTTCAGGCAAAATTTCGGCAGTATCCTGACCAACAACTTGTTGCTGAGCAAACACAAATTGTCCCTTATCCGTCTGTTTTAGCTGCAAATCCGCTACTTGAACGCCACGGGATTTCGCAAAGCCTAAAAGGGCTTTGGTTGGTTCGCCTGTGGGATCGCCATTTACAAATGCACTAACTACGGCAGGACCTTTAGACTCCACTAAGCGATCGCTTTGCTTTGCGGGTAAGCCAGAAATCAAAATAGCTAGCCTTCTGGGTGTAGCAAAATATTGAATATTGGTATGGGGCAGGAAAGCCTCATTTAAGCTGGTGGGTAGGCGATCGCGCCATTGTCTGAGGGCATCGGTGACAAAACTTGCCGGCAATTCCTCTGTACCAACTTCCAATAAAAACGTTGCCATAAACCGCCTGGATCTCTGAATCTAAATAAACTGCTGAAACTTGCTGAGCAAGCAATATTATCGCAAATTATCCGTGCCAGCGCGATTTAGATTAGCAATTGCGTTAGACTCGTCTAAACCGCTTACTGAATTGGAGCCAGGAGCTTGGGCATTGACCTGCGTAGTTACGTCTACATTGATAATCTTCAGCCACAGCACGCCGCCTATATGGGTACAGTTTCGGTCGGATTTCTGCCCTTACCAGGCGATGCTTCACTTTGGATTGAGGTTTCACCAGGCATCGAGATCAATCGAATTACGGATATTGCCCTGAAATCTACCTCCGTACGCCCCGGGGTATTACTGGTAGAAAGACTCTATGGGCTGTTAGAAATTCATTCTAGTCGCCAGGGAGAAACCAAGGAAGCTGGTCGGGCAATTCTTGAGGCTTTGGGCTCAAGAGAAGAAGACTGTCTCAAACCTCGGATTATTTCTAGCCAGATCATTCGGAATATCGATCCGCACCATGCCCAATTGATCAATCGCAGTCGACGTGGTGAAATGCTTTTGGGTGGACAAACCCTCTATATCTTGGAAGTTGAGCCAGCTGCTTATGCTTCTCTAGCGGCAAATGAAGCGGAAAAAGCTGCCCAAATCAATATTTTGCAAGTTAATTCGATTGGGACGTTTGGCAGGCTCTACTTGGGCGGCACCGAACAAAACATCATGGCAGCTTACAGATCGGTAAATCAAATTTTAGAAAATATGCCAGGCAGAGATCATTCTGAATCTGGCAATAGAAAAGAATAGTTGGGCGGTTAGCTAAAAGCTAAATTGGCACTACTATGGCGATCGCGCTCAAGATCCCAGCCAAAATCATTGGTACAGCAGGCATAGGTTTTTGAGTTTTAATCAGCCGCACCATAAAAACAATGATTAGGGCAATCGCGATCGCTAACCCCATCCATTTGCCCCACTCAAATCCAGTTAATTGTAAGCCACCTGCACCTAATAATAAAATTCCACTAATACCACCAGAAATCAAAGAGGCCTTACTCTGACTTTTAGTAAAACCGACAATGCCGCCAATTAAGGCGATTAATCCATAGGAAATTGTAGCGATCGCGGCAATATTCATAAGTTTTATTCGAGTTATAGGTATTTAAAAAAGTTTAGCTGGATCATGTATCTAAAAATTACAACGTTTCATGACAGGCTAATTTTTAAGGATTCTGGTAGACCGATCAGGAGTTTTCAGCGCAAAACTTATTCAGGCTGATGGGCGATTGATCGCACACATATTTAGTCATCGCATTTTGGAACGCCCCATAATACCTTCTCCTGTTTGTAGATTACCATTCCTGGCTTTGCCCCCTTGGGCTTAAATACAAATTTCGGTTGAGTATACACCACTGGCACATGATCACTTTGTTTTGCCCGACTGTGATATGCACAAATATCCGCCGCCGCTTGTAAATCATTAGTTTCGGCAGGTTTGCCTGGTTCTAAACGCAATAGCACATGAGCGCCAGGGATTTCCTGGGCATGGAACCAAAGATCATACTCAGTGGCAACTCGAAAGGTAATTAGATCATTTTGATAATTGTTTCGTCCTACCCAAATTTCATAACCACTGGGGCTGATGTAGCGATGGCAGTTGGGTGCTTCGATTTTTTTGCTGCGTGGGTTTTTGCAACTCCGATCAACACCCCTAAGATAACCCTGTTGAATTAGCTCCTGTTGAATCTCTTCGAGCGCTCGATAGTATTTTGACTCTAGCTCTGCTGCTTGAATTCCTACTTGTTCTAAGTAATCAATTTCGATTTCAGTTGCCGCTAGTAAGGGTGCGATCGCGCCTCTTGTCCGTTTTAGCTTTTGATATTTTTTGTATAATCCTTGGGCATTTTGGCTGGCGGATTGGGTGGGATCAAGGCTGATTTTGATCAATTCTCCAGTTTGGAAGTCGGGTAGGCTAATTTCGCTCATGCCTGACTGGGATTTGTACAGATTTGCCATTAACAGGTCAGCGATCGCTTTAGTCTGTTCAGCTTGGTCGGCTTGGTTCAATCTTTGGCGAAAACTCTCGGCTTTTTGAATCAGTTTAGTAGATTGAGATCCGAGTGCTTGGGCAATTTGTTGATGTAATTGATTGAATACTTGGCGGTTGAGGCGATCGCCATAATAGTCTTGCAAAAAATGATTGACTTTTAGATCCGATAAATTTGCAGATAAATCTTTTCCAGCTTCTAAACTAACCACCGCATAAGTTTCTTCATTCTGAAAGTGCGGACAAAACCAAGAACTTTCTAAGCATTGAATCCAACGTTGCCAAGCGGTAAATAATCTTTGCCAAGCATGATTATCTAGTTCACTGTTATTTTGCTCGCCAGAAATAAGCGCAGAATCCAACAAAAGCTGAATTAGGGAAGAACTGGTACCTTGGTAATTTTTTAATAAACTACTGCGAATGGATTGGGGAATCAAGCTCAAGCGATCGCGCCACTGATCAAAAGGCTCACCCATATTTGGGGCAGGATCAAGTCGCAGGGGGGGCAGTTCATATAGATCTCCTGTTTGAATCGAACGCAATCTGGATTGGCGATCGCTGACCTGATGTGCCGCGGTCACGATTAGATTCTCACTATTTACCAGGATCACATTACTACGTTTGCCCATCACTTCTATATACAGTCGCCACAAAACTTGATCGTCAGGGCGTTTGGCAAATTCAAGCTGCACGATCCGATCCCAGGGGCGTACAACTTTGATTGATACCAAAGCTAGGTTGGCAACTTGATGCCAGATTTGCTGACTAAAAGTAAAAGTGTCAGGCTGGCGCTGGGGCTGCTCACTTAAATGAATTCTAGCTGCTTGGGGATGCCAAGAAACCAGTAACCAATGCTTGGCTGTCGCGGTGCGAAGCTGCAAATATAAAGTGAGGCTATTGGGCTGATAAACTTGCTCTAGGCGCGCGGGCAGGCAATTTTTTTCAATTTCGGCACAAACAGCCACTAGGGTAGTCAAGTCTACGGGCTGCATAGAAAGTTCTCTTGTGGTTTTAGGTTTTTGGGCTTACTAATTACAAGTAACTAGATTAGCTCCTACTCAAAAGGTTCATGGCGAATCTGTTCTGCTTCGTGGCAGTCATCAGAAACTAGGATTTCATGGGAAGGCACATGAACCTTTGGCACAACTGCCAGACGATGGGTGACTGCACCAATACTTTCCAAACGCACCATCTCTTCCCAGGAACATACTTCGTCTTCATCATCAGTTTCATAACGGATGGTCACCACATCTCCTTCTATGTCCAGAATGCGTGCCCGTTCTAGCCAGCGCCCCTGATCTCTAAGGTAGATCCATACATCGCTCTTGGCTTCACAAAGTTGATAGATCTTGCGATGCAGCATATTTGTGTTGTTACCCTTCGATACTTAAACGTTGGATCTCTTCTCCTTAACATCTGCCAGAGAAATGAATCCAATCTTGATTATCGCTGCATTTTAACTAATTTGGGGATTTTTTTGATTACTAAAATCTAAGTCCACAAGCTGATAGAATTTGCCAGATGACTTAATCAGGCTCAGAAGACTTAAGTAGACTCAGCGGCATAACAACTTCCAGGAAACCAGTCAGGAAATCACCAAACGTGAGAATTGCAGTAGACGCAATGGGTGGCGATTATGCCCCAGATCAGATTATTGCTGGCGCAGTAATGGCTCAAGAAAAATTAGGAATTGATGTAGTTTTGGTGGGCGATCGCGCCCAAATCACCGAATATCTTCAGCGTCATTACCCCCGAAATCATCTCCTCTATCAAGTTTCACAGAGTATCGAGATAGTTGGATCAGACGGGCATATTGATATGCATGAAGAACCGATTGAAGCTTTGCGGCGCAAACCCAACTGCTCGATCGCCCTGAGTATGAACTTAGTTAAAAAGAAAGAAGCAGCAGCCGTGGTGTCGGCGGGTCATACAGGGGCGGCGATGGCAGCAGCATTATTACGCCTAGGTCGTTTACCTGGAGTAGACCGCCCCGCAATTGGCGCACTTCTGCCCACTGTGATTCCCCACAAGCCTGTGTTGATCTTGGATGTGGGCGCAAATGTGGATTGTCGTCCCAAGTTTTTAGAACAGTTTGCCACGATGGGATCGATTTATAGTCGTTACGCTCTGGGCGCTAAAGAACCAAAGGTAGGTTTGCTAAATATTGGCGAAGAGTCTTCTAAGGGCAACGATCTGGCGCTAAAGGTATACCAGACTTTGCAAGAAAATAGCCATATTCACTTTTTGGGCAATGCCGAAGGACGCGATGTGATGACAGGCAAGTTTGATGTGATTGTCTGTGATGGCTTTATGGGCAATGTGTTGTTGAAATTTGCGGAAGGTGTAGGCTTGGCGGCGATGCAAATCCTCAAAGAAGAACTGCCAAGGGGCTGGTGGGGCAAAATTGGTGCTACCATTCTGCGACCCAATCTACGGCGGGTAAAAGAACGGATGGACTACAGCGAATATGGCGGCGCGTTGCTACTAGGTGTGGCGGGGGTATGTGTGATTGGACATGGTAGCGCTAAGGCAATCAGTGTTTTTCATGGGATTCGGGTAGCAAAAGAAGCGGTACAGAATCAATTACTTGAACATTTGCGAACTGAAATTGATGCGGTCAGGTCACTTAATCTAAAATTAGAGTCTAGCCAATCAATTCAAGAGAATCCGATCGCTAAAATTTAATTTTGTTTCGCAAATTTTAAGCAATGCCATCTTCTGAACCATCCCAAATTAATATTCCTACTGCTCGCCCCACCCCTCGCCCCAACTCTCGCCTATGGTTTGCCGCGATCAAGCCCCCGATGTACAGCGTCGCAATTATGCCAATTATGATCGGCTCAGCGATCGCTTATCACCAAACTGGAGTAATTCACTGGCAGATATGCTTTAGCTTTATATTTGCGGCAATTTTAATTTTGGCTTGGGAGAATCTTGCCAACGATGTGTTTGATGCCGAAACCGGGATTGATCTACATAAATATCACTCGGTAGTCAATTTAACTGGCAAAAAGAACCTGGTGGAAGCGATCGCTAATCTTTGCTTATTTGTGGGCATTGCGGCAGTAGCTTGGATTGCCTGGCAACAGCGCGACTGGACAGTGATTGAGATTGTCTTGATTTGTTGTGGTTTAGGCTATATCTATCAAGCGCCACCTTTCCGTTTGGGCTACCAGGGCTGGGGCGAATTTCTTTGCTTTTTTGCCTTTGGTCCCTTAGCAGTATCGGCCGCATATTACAGTCAAACTCAGGTCTTTTCGCTGGTTGCTTTAGCCATTTCACCCATAGTCGGCATCGTTACCAGTTTGATTTTATATTGTTCACACTTCAATCAAGTTACCGATGATCAGTTAGCAGGGAAGCGATCGCCTGTAATTCGACTTGGTTCTAAACGAGCAGCTTGGTTACTACCTTGGATCTGTGGCGGTGTGTATTTACTCATTTTGCTAGGGATCATTTTGGGATTTTTCCCTGTAACTGCGGCTTTAGCTGGGTTGGGTTTACCTTTTGCAATTAAGCTTTGTACTTGGATTATTCCAAATTATGATCGCGAAGATTTACTCAAAAACTGCCGCTTTATTGCAGTCGGGTTACATTTCAGCACCTGCTTAGGCTTGGTATTAGGCTTTTGGTTGTAATTTGAATGATCATAGATCATGAGAGAATTTGATTAGATCTTCAACTTTTAGTTTATGACTCTCTCTCCAGAAGTGCGATCGCTAGTACAGTCAACCCGCCAAGCTGCTCGTGTATTGGCAAAAGCTGATAGTGAAACCAGGGATCAGGCATTGGAATTAATTGCGCTGGAGCTAGAACAGCAGAAAGCCTTAATTTTGCTTGCCAATCAAGCAGATCTAAAGATGGCTGAAGTTGCTAATTTGTCCACAGCCTTGATCGGCAGATTAAAACTAGATGAGGCTAAATTTGAGGCAATGGTGGCAGGGGTACGAGATGTATGCCGCTTGGCAGATCCGCTAGGGCAAAGACAAATTCACCGCGAGTTGGATCAGGGCTTAGTGTTGGAGCGGCTAACCTGTCCCTTGGGCGTAGTTGGGATCATCTTTGAAGCGCGTCCTGATGCTGTTAGCCAAATTGTTTCTTTGGCGATTAAGTCAGGCAATGGCTTGTTATTGAAGGGTGGCAGTGAGGCAATCCGTTCCTGTGAGGCAATTGTCAAAGCGATTTATCAGGGTTTAGCAAAAACTGCGATCGCCACCGATGTAATTCAACTTTTAACTACTAGGGCAGAAATTCTTGAGATTTTGGCAATGGACAAAGAGATTGACCTAATTATCCCCCGTGGCTCAAATGAATTGGTGCGCTACATTCAAGCGAATACTAGGATTCCAGTCTTGGGTCATGCGGATGGAATTTGCCATTTATATATAGATCAATCAGCTAATTTAGCTCAAGCGATCGCCGTTACGGTAGACTCCAAAACTCAATATCCTTCGGCTTGCAATGCAATTGAAACTCTTTTAATCCACCAAGATATTGCGGCTCAGTTTTTAGCCCAAGTTGCTGAAGCTATGCCTCAAGTAGAATTACGCGGTTGTGAAAGAACCTTAAAGATTCTGCCAAATATCCAAGCCGCAACTGAGGAAGATTGGCAAACCGAATATTGTGATTTAATTTTGGCGATTAAGGTTGTCGATGATCTGGAAAGTGCCATTTCTCATATCAATCAATACGGCTCCAAACATACCGAAGCGATTATCACCGAAGATCAAAATTCAGCCCAAATATTCATGCAAGATGTAGATGCAGCAGGCGTATTCCACAATTGTTCTACTCGATTTGCCGATGGATTCCGTTATGGTTTTGGCGCAGAAGTGGGAATTAGTACCCAGAAAATGCCTCCCCGCGGACCAGTAGGATTGGAAGGCTTAGTTACCTATAAGTATCAACTCAGAGGTAATGGACAAATTGTGGCTAACTACAGTGGCAAGAGCGCTAAAACCTTCACCCATCTTGACTTGGAATAACTTTCTATGCCAATTTCCCAAGCTAGACAAAATTTAATCAATCAAATTGCCAAGATTCCCTACTTCCAAGATTGTAGCGAAGAGCGGCTCTTAACTTTGGTGAGTTTGGGCTATCGCCGACGGGTAGAACCTGGCGAATTTATTTGCTTAGAAGGAGATGTGGGTAATTCTTTCTCGATTATTCTAGCGGGTGAGGTGGAAGTGATTTTAGTCAAACAGGGACAAGTACTAGGTAAATTGCAAATAGGTGACTTTTTTGGCGAGATTGCGGTTTTAACTGGAACTCGTCGAACTGCAAGCGTAAGAGCTACTTGTAATAGCCAATTATTTGTGATTCATCGTGATCACTTGCGGGCTTTACTGTTAGAGCATTCTGCCTTAGCGGAGCAAATAGCTGTTACTTTAAGTGAGCGAGAATTAGCCTTAGTGAAGCTGGGGATTTTAGAAAAATTAGACGATCAAGATGCAATTCTCCTAGTAAAAAATCGACTCAAAACTGTATTTGGGATTTAAAGTTTTTAATCTATTTAGAACTTAAGCAAGAAATAAACGAAACATGGTAAATAGGTATTTGGGGCACAGCCCCGCAATGGGTTTTAGACCATTCTGTGCATTAAAGTTTCAACTTTACTTAGTCACATCTACTTAACTTGGAAAAACAATGGAAGCGATCGCTCATCAACTCCAACCAATCTTGAATACCCCACTTTTTAGTTTGGGTAAAACCGCCTTTTCGCTAGGGGGATTGATTTCTATTGCCATTTCTATTTTCTTCCTTTATCTGGGGGCAAACTTACTTAGTCGGTTGCTCAAGCGATCGCTATCCCTGGCTTTTAGACTAGATCGAGGCGGGTTGGAAGCAATTAGCGCAATTTTTAATTATGTGGTTTTGGGTCTAGGAATTGTAATTATTCTCCAAACTGCGGGCATAAATCTTAGCTCATTCACCGTCCTAGCTGGAGTTCTAGGGATTGGCTTTGGTTTGGGCGTACAAAATCTAACCAGTAGTTTTGTTGGTAGCTTGGTGCTGTTATTTGAACAAACAATTAAAATTGGAGATTACATCGAAGTGGAAGGATTGGCGGGTACGGTAGAAAAGATTTCGGTTCGCTCTACCCTAATTCGCACCACGGATAATATGTTCGTAATTGTGCCAAATCTAAATCTAATTGAGCATAAAACGATTAACTGGAGCTATGGTGGGCATACTTGTCGCATTCATCTGCCAATTGTGATTGCCTACGATAGTGATCCGCTACTGGTTACTGAAGCTTTACTAATCGCCGCTAGGGCAGAATCACGGGTACTAAGCGAGCCAGAACCTGAAGTTTGGCTGAATGGTATGGGTGATCATGGGTTGAAATTTGAACTATTGGTCTGGATTAATCAGCCAGAGATGAGTCTACCAATTAAAAGTGCGCTTTATTTTCGGCTGGAGCAGGAATTGCGTTTGCGCCAAATCGAACTTCCTTTCCCTCAGTTAGAATTACATTTGCGCGATGGTGTCGCTAAGGAACGAAGCCTAAAACGCCGACTAAGAGAAGAAAAGCTAGATGCAGCTAATCTTTCTACCCGATCGCTTGCCGAACTTTTACATCAAGTTACTTATTTCCAGGAATGTGATCAGACGGAGTTGCGATCGCTAATTGCTAGTGGTTATCGTCAGACCTATCAACCTGGTGTGGTTATTTGTTACCAAAATGAACCGAGCGAAGAGTTTTATATTATTCTCTCTGGCGTAGTAGAGGTGATTTCGGAACAAAGTGGAGAATTCTTAGCTCAATTAGGCAAAGGTGAATTTTTTGGTGAAATTTCCTTGCTAATGGGAATTCCGCGTACAGCTTCAGTTCGTGCTATTTCCAGCACCACTTTATTTGTAATGGGAAAGAAACAGCTAGAGAAACTAATGCTAAATTATCCTAATCTTTCGGAACAAATCGCTCAAAAGCTCTCAGAGCGGCAGCAGTCATTGATTGAAATGGGAATTTTACGCCTGGAGGATCTAAATCGCAAAGAAAGTGACGTAATTGATTGGGTGCGATCGCGACTTAATGCGTTATTTGGGATTCAGTTTGATAAAAATTCTTCACGTTAATTAGCGAACACTAAGTTAGCTAAAACCCAATGCGGGGCTACTCCCTGCGACCCTAGTTATCTTCCATTTACTTCTGAATGGCGATCTAGTATAAAACAATACTGCGAATCGATTCACCTGAGTGCATCAAATCAAAGGCATGATTAATCTGTTCTAGGGGCATAGTGTGAGTAATCAAATCATCTATATTGATTTTGCCATCCATATACCAATCCACAATCTTCGGTACATCTGTTCTACCCCTCGCTCCCCCAAAAGCGGAACCCTTCCAAACTCTGCCCGTAACTAACTGAAATGGACGAGTGCGAATCTCTTGCCCTGCGGCTGCTACGCCGATGATTACGCTCATTCCCCAACCCTTATGACAGCATTCCAAAGCTTGCCGCATCACATTCACATTGCCAATACATTCAAAGGAAT
>JBBRVV010000032.1:0-11118 GCA_038246525.1 Pseudanabaenales cyanobacterium | reverse complement strand
GAGGTTTTGCGATACAAATGCGCCAGAAACCACACTAGAAACCACTAGAATCAAAGCATAATAAAGCCGCGATCGCTCCATTTCCAGCTTACTAGCGTAGATCACAATCAGACTTAAGAGACTATTTAAGCCTAAAAGCGAAAGCGAAATCCCATCTATACCTAAACGATAACTTAAGCCAATTCGGTCAATCCAAGGGAAATATTCTTCCATTTGTAAACTCGAAATCGAGAGATCGAAATTAGCGAAGATATAGAAAGTGAGCAGCAGAGTTGCGCTAGCGAATCCTAGCGCTAGATTACGAGCAGCCGTCAGTTTAGGATAGAAGCCAATTATAAGTGCGCCAACTAAAGGCAGCCAAATGAGAAGGCTAAGCATGATTTTTAAAAGTAGGGTTTACTAAAAACTAATTAAAATTATGGCAGTAATGCCAATTACCACGGTCAAGACATAAGCCTGGGCCTGACCAAAAGTGCTGTATCGAAGTGCTTCGCCACTAATGATCGTCAATCGACCAAACAGATTTCCCAAGCCATCCACGATGTAAAGATCTACCCAAAATGCAATCTTTGAAATCACTGCTACGCTGAATACTACGGTTTGTTTATAGATTTTGGGTGTGTAGAAATCATTTGCCAAGAGATCCTGTAAGCCTCTAAGCGGGAATATTACAGGCTTAGGAATAGTATCTTGCAGATAGATAAAGCCAGCCAAAATGCCGCCAATAGAGGAAGAAAGAAATAGCATTAAAGCGATTAACTTATTCAGATTTTCCCAACCAGGCAGCAAATCCATTGACTGTAAGATCAAAGGCAAATGTAAGACAAATCCCATCAAGGTAGCCGTGGGCAATATCATGAACTGATTCACTTCGGGCGATCGCTGAGCCATTTCTTTCGCTCTATTGCCAAAGATTAAACAGAAAACCCTAGTCAAACCAAAAGCAGTAATGCAATTCACCCCTAAAATGAACCCTACCAGCAGAGCATGATTTTCCCACATGCCATTGCAAAGCTGCAACAATGCCCAGAATCCACCAAAAGGCGGAAATGCTAACAACCCTGCTGCACCAGTTAGAAATGCTAAACCAGCTACCGGACGGCGTGACCACAATCCGCCTAATTGAGTTAAATCTTGGCTAATACTATTCCAAATAATTGTTCCTACTGACATGAATAGCAGAGCGATCGCTACCGCATAAGTCAGGACTAAAAGCAACGCTGAACCAACTTGACCTGTGCCTACAGCAATGAAAGCCAAACCCATGTAGCTAGTGACAGAATAGGAAATCGCCCGTTTAGCATCAATTTGCGCGATCGCGATCAAAGCTCCGCCTAAAGCCGAAATTCCGCCAACCACAATCATAAAATTCATGGCAAAAGGTGAAAGGCTTAACACAGGTTCCAATTTAATTAGAATCCATGCTCCTGCAGGTACAACTACTGCTGCCCTGAGAATTGAGCTAGGTAAGGGAGCTTCCATTGCCTCATCCAGCCAAAGATGCAGCGGAAATTGGGCACATTTTCCCATTGGTCCCGCAATCAAAGCTAAAGCTACTAGAGTGATTAAATTGGGATCAACATTGGCAGTCTTTGCCCAAATTGCCAGCTGATCGAAGTCCCAAGTTCCAGCTAGAGGTAGTAAAGCCACTACACCCATCAGTAAGACCAAATCTCCTACCCGTTTAGTCAGAAAAGCATCTCTCGCCCCACTAATTACCAGAGGTTGATTGAACCAAAGACCTACTAATAAATAGGTACCCAAAGTAAGAACCTCTAAAATCATGTAAGCGAAGAACAGCGAATTGCAAAGCACCAAAGCGCACAGTCCTGCTTCAAATAGGGCTAATAGCGAAAAGAATCTCGCCCAACCCCAATCCATTTCCATGTAGCCGATCGCATAAATCTGTGCCAAAAGATTTAAACCCGTAACTAAGACCATTGCGCCCACGGTCAGGGTCGAGATTTCAACTGGACAGATGAGATTCAAATCTGCGACTTGTAACCACTGAAAAGATAAATGAATAGGAGGATGAGCCTCACTAGCAGTTAGGGCGATCACACTGTGCAGAAACGCCAAAAAAGTAGTGATCGCATTGAAATAGCCCGAAGGACGGGGTCCCGTTAGCCTGGTGATTGCTGGAAACCAAATTACCGACGCGATCGCGCCAATTAATGGATAGCAGGGAATCAACCAAGCGCTCTCAAAGAGGATTTGGTTCATAGTTCTTATCGGTGTTTATAAATAGTATATATATATTTATCCCTATGATACCGAGAAAACGCATAGACTTTTATCAATATTGCTAATGCCATACATAGACTTATTACTATGATCTAGGCGTTTAATCCTTAATTAATGAGGAATTACGCACACTAAATATAGAGATCTTTCACCAATGGGATTTTGAGGGCTAACGACTGCGAACTCATTTGGTACGAGGGCTATGCCATACCCCCCCTTTTTTACCATGTTTCAGCTGTTTTTTGGGCAAGTGATAACTTAGTTAAATTTTGCTAGAGCAGAACACAACCTGCTAGGCTAGGAGTGGCTGAATGCAGATAACCAACAGAGTAAATTGGGCGTAAATCTATGTCACAAAACAAAAACGAAACTCTTGCTTTGTCTTTAACTCTGCTCATGACTTTGGGCTTAGCAGGGGGAGGAGTTTGGTACTATACCAATTCTCTTGCAAACAAACCATCCTCAAATACTCCCAGTAATACTCCTAGCACCACAAATCCCACGCCGCCAAATAATCCTACCAGCCCTGAAACCAAGCCTATTGCAACTCCTGCTCCCGCCGATCCTTTGGCTTTAGTTTCTGCTAACTTGCCCAATCCGCAAATTTTAGCGATGGATGGCAGTGTAACGATGGTTCGACCGATTAAACGTCTGCAAAATCTCTTTGCCCAAAAATACCCAAATCTAGCATCAAGCTATGGTGAGCCTGACCTAAAACCAAATGGCACAAATAAGGGCTTAAGAGCCTTGATTGACAAAAAAATCGAGATTGCTGCTAGTTCGCGTCCACTCAAAGCGCCTGAGATCCAAGCAGAATTGGTGGCAGTTCCGATCGCTAGAGATGCCCTCTCAATCGTAATTGGCGTAAAAAACCCATTCAAAGGCGAACTAACGATGGATCAGCTTAGAGGCATCTATCAAGGCAAAATTACCAATTGGAAAGAAGTAGGTGGCGAGAACAAACCGATCAAAGTGATCAATCGTTCTAAGGATAGTGGCACCAATAGTTTATTCCAGAGCATAGTTTTGGAGGGTCAAGATTTTCCACCAGATAATCCAAACTTTATCACTTGGCAGCGCGATGAAACTACCGCGATCCTCAGGCAACTTGGTAGCGATGGCATTAGTTATACTACGGTTTCCCAAGCGATCGGGCAGGAAGTAGTAAGAATCGTCTCAATCAATGGCATTTCGCCAACAAATTTAAGCGCAATTCAGAACGGAGAATATCCACTTGGTCGGAATGTATTTTTGGTGGTTCGCCGTCAGATTAGTGGGGCGGCAAAAGAGTTTATTGATTTAGCCCTCTCTCCCAGCGGACAAAAGGTAATGCAAGAGACTGGTTTTATTCCTTTGTGAAAACTACTATGAAATCAGCGATCAAATCTCCTAACAGTAAGCAAAGTGTTAATTTTTTTCGATTCTATCCCAGCCTTAACTTGCCCCAAAAAATCGGCTTAGTTCTACTCACGCTGATTAGTCTCTCCTTAATTAGTTTTGCGGCTTGGAATGTTTTCAACCGTAGCCGAGTCTACCGTCTAGCGATCGGCGCTGGTTTAGAAAAGGGTGAAAGCTATGTCTTTGCTAAGTCTTTGCAGCAGGTAATGAAGGAAAAAGAACCTGGGATTGAGATTGAAGTTCGCGCCACTGGCGGAACCTCGGAAAACCTAAAATTACTAGAATCAAATACCATTCAACTGGCAACTGCTCAGGCAGATATTCCAGGTGGAAGCTCCTCACGCTTGATTTCCATTCTTTATCCAGATGCTTTTCAATTAGTAGTAAAAGAGAATAGCAAAGTACAACGCTTTAGCGATCTCAAGGGTAAAACTATCGCACTTCCCCAAAAGGGAGGACAATATCAATCATTTTTGCAAGTAGCAGAACATTTTGGCTTACAGGCAAGTGATTTTCGATTTGTGGGAAGTAGTGAAGAGGATTCGACTGCCGCTTTTTTAAGTAATAGTGCAGATGCAGTTTGGCGAGTTCGGGCTTTGCGTTATCGCCCAATTTTGGAGTTGATTCAAAAAAATCGAGCGCGCCTAGTACCAATTGAACAAGCGTCTGCGATGCGCTTAAAACACCCAACTTATGAATCGGCAACTATTCCAATCGGTTCTTATCGAGGTACTCCGCCAATCCCTGATCGAGATTTGCCCACTGTGTTTGTGCAACGGACTTTATTAGCGCATAAGAATGTTGACGATGATCTAGTTAGAAGGCTTACTCAAGTTTTGCAAGAATCTAAACAGGAACTTGCCGATCGCGTACCAACAGATTCAGAGGATATTAAGCCGCTATTTGCCTATATTAGTCGTCCAAGCGATCGCTCAGGCATTGGCACATCCTTGCACCCAGGTGCAGTTGCCTATTACGAAAAAGATAAACGTTCTTTTTTACAAGAGAATGCCGAATATTTGGGTTTTTTACTGACCGTAACCTTGCTCAGTTGGACTTGGTTATCTGAGCTAAGAAAGTGGATTGATAGCCGAAAGAAGGATGCAGCAGACGCTTATATCAGCGTGGTTTTAGATTTGATGAATGAAAAAACTGAAGATGTAGATCAATTATTATTTGATTTGGATCGAGTATTTGAACGAATTGCCAATGATCTGGTGAATGAAAAGGTTTCCCAAGAGTCATTCGTAACTTTTCACGAAGCCTTTAAAACCGCTAGAGAAACTATTGAGCGCAAACGCATTACGGTTAAGCAACAACGCAAAGATCTAGCAGGGGAATATGTAAAACAAGCGATCGCGCTGATGCAAGATGCTCGTGCAGGTAGTTCACCGAGTATGATTTTGCCTAAGCTAGAAGAGTTATTAGAACAAGTTACTGCAGATTTAAGTAACGATGCGATTTCCCAAGAATCCTATCGAACCTTCATGGAAGCCTATAAAACTGTCCGCTCTAGCATTCTAACGGCAAAAGAAGATGCGTTAAGAATAAATATTTCTGCTACCCAAATAGAGAGAATTGATCGTCGCAATCAGTTTGTTGGTTCGCTGTTAGTCCAAAGTTATCAGATAAATACTCAAAAAGAATTGGCAGACATAAGAAGCAAATTATTGAAACTATTTCAAGAAGTTTCTCAAGAGATTGAGCAGAGACAAATCCCTAGTGAGGCAATTCAATCTTTTCAATTTAATTGGGCTACGGCGATGCAAATAATTTCCCAAAGGGAACAGTCTTTAGATTGATATTTTGTTAGATTTCGGCATCTGAAAGATGAATAGGCTTAGGGCAAAGCCCAGGTGTGGGTTTTACTTCTTTAATTGATACAATCATCCCAATATCAGGCAATGCCTAGATTTCCTCCGCAAAAATCCCTTCAAATACCTTTGTAGCTGATCCAGTCATCAGTACATGATTATTACTTTCTTGCCAATCGATTCTTAAATCACCTCCAGGCAGATTCACAGTACATAAGCGATCGCTCAGATCATTCAATACTGCTGCAACCACTAACGCACAGGCTCCCGTACCACAGGCAAGCGTAATTCCTGCTCCCCGTTCCCACACGCGCATTTTTAAGTAATCTCGCCCAACCACCTGCACAAATTCTGTATTAATCCTTTTAGGGAAAACTGAATGATGTTCAAATTTAGGTCCTAATTCAGCTAGTGGTATTTCGGCAACATCGGTTACAAAAGTTATACAGTGGGGATTTCCCATACTCACCGTGGTCACTTGCCAAGTTTTGTCTGCCACCTCCAAAGGAAGATTGATTACGTTATCGACTGGGGAAACAAGAGTGGTAGGAATCTCTTGGGCTAAGAGTTTTGGCTCTCCCATGTCAACTGTGATCATGCCATCAAGTTCAATTTTGGTAATCATTAAACCTGCTAAGGTATTGATTTGATAGAATGGCAGACCTGGAGAATCTTTGGTAGAAGCCTTTGGTTCAATTCCTAAATCCAACATGAACTTAGCCAAACAACGAATCCCATTCCCGCACATTTCAGGCTCTGAACCATCGGAGTTTATAATCCTCATTGAGAAAGAATCCGCATCGCTTGGTGAATCTGCTGGCAATAAGAAAATTACACCATCTGCACCAATTCCAAAGTGGCGATCGCAGATCTGAATTGCCTTTTGAGATGTAAACTTTAACTCGATACTATCTCGATTGTCGATCAAGATAAAATCATTTCCCAACCCATGATATTTAGTAAAGGGATATTTAGTAGCAGAAGATTTAGTAGAAGCGATCGCCATAGTTTTGAGTAGTGATTTAATTTATATTTTGTTTCAGGTTTTAACTTATTTTAATTAATGATGCTTATTCTAAGCGCTTTTCTGCTCAATCGTCAATGTCAGGCTTGTCCAAGCTCCAGTCGAGTCATAGCTTCTTCTCATTCTTTGTCTTAGGGTCGGAGAAATTAGCCAGCCTAGTTCTAATCCGAAAGGTTCTTTATTGTATAGCTGCACTGGACAAGCCACTGAAGCTCCATCAGCCAAAAATAGCACTTGAATTGCTTTTGATTCAGCATTTGGAGCTGAAGTTGAACTAAATAAAAGTCGATTTGGTGAAATTGCGGCAATGGAAGAGATTTCTTGATTCCCAAATGTTAGTTTCTGTTGTAATTGAAATTGATCAATTTGCCTAATCTCTAAGGTAGATGAAAAAGTCTCAGGCGATCCCAGATCGGCATAAATTGTAGTAGATTCTCCCTGCCAAGTGCCAAGTAGTTGATCTAAAGTTAGGGTTGGTAATTCTGGTTTAGCAGTTCCCGCCAAGCCTTCCACAATTAATGTAAACTTCTCAAGTGCGCCTCTCATCTTATGGGTAGAGACAACTCGGATTCTTCGTTGGCGATCGCGATCAATTAAGCCCAATTCTGCTACTAAAGCATCTAAGGGAGAATATTGAGTAGAGCCGTGAGAAAAAGCACCATTATCAAAAAATAATACACTTCGAGCTAGATTCTTGTACTCCAAAATATTCTCTTTGATCCCATCTGGATAAAATTTGCGAATAGTTTGACGAATAGTTTTATTTTGATCCATTCCTTCTAAAATTGTTTCGCTTTTCACCGATTCAATTAATTCTCCTTGGGCTGAAAGCTGGGTGAAAGTACCTTGCCAATTTCCCAGATTTTCTAATAAACATTCCCACTGCGATCGCTGTATCATCATGAAACTTAGCTACTTAACTAATAGGCTGTACTGAAGTTTAGCCCGATTTGCCTAAAAAAACTAATTGCTGGTTTATGTTAAATTGGCATTGGTAACTAGCCTGGCAGCCCAATGGAAAATATTCAGACTCCTACAATTCCAACAGCTGATATTGAGACTTATAGAACTTCTACGGCTTTTCCTACCCTTATTAACCAAACTTCGCCTAGCCAAAACCCACTTAACCTTCCAGATCATACCCAACTGCCAGATTCGTACGGTACTTTTGTAAAAAATTTCTAAGAACTGCCCCAAAGCATGATTTTAACCAGTTCGATTCAGCCAACTTTACAACGACTTCATCCCGACGGTCGCTACTGTATTGGTCAAGATAGCGGTATCTACTGGCGATTGATCGAGCCACAAGAGCAAGGGGCAGAAGCACCCGATTGGTTGTATGTCCCTAATGTGCCGCCTTTACTAAATGGAGAATATCGTCGCTCCTATGTGTTATGGAAAGAATTTGTTGCCCCTTTGATTACGATTGAGTTTGTCTCTGGCAATGGCAAAGAAGAGCGAGATGCTACTTCAGTTTATGAAGAAAAAAAACCTGGAAAGTTCTGGGTTTATGAACAGGCAGTTCGCATTCCTTTCTATACAATTTATGAAGTGAGAAAAGCTAGTGTGGAGGTTTATCACCTGATTGATGGCAAATATGAACAGATAGAACCAAATGAACGCAACCATTATTCTATTCCACCTCTGGGTGTAGAATTAGGCATTCTCTATGGTACAGAAGAGATTCCTATTCCTTGGTTGCGTTGGTGGGAGGGGTCAGGTAATTTGCTCCTAACAAGTAAAGAACGCGCGAAAAATGCTGAAGCTTTGGTTTTTCAAGAACGTCTACAAAAAGAGAAACTAGAAAATTATCTAAGATCAATAGGCATCGATCCCGATCAAATTTAAGCCCAATCAAATTTAAACTAGGGCTGCACTACTAGCTATTCTGGTTTAGTAACTTTAATTTCAGAAACACCATTTAGCGATCGCTTGGAAATTTATCAAGAAGCAGCTTGAAAAACCTGATTTGCAGTTAAAATCAATTCGGGAAATCTAGGCGATACTAACTGATCGTTAGCTTGAAAGGACGAAACTTGATATTCTCCATCAATTAACTGATGAATTAAGATTGTCGGCTGCTTAGGATTGCCAATAAATCTTCTACCACCCAATCCTAAATAATCCACTAACCAATATTCGGGAATCCCAATTTCCTCATAATCCTTCACTTTGGTTAGGTAATCAACCCGCCAATTAGTGCTCACAACTTCGATCACTAACGGAATTGAATCTCTCTGGATAACCGTAGATGTCTTTGCCCAAAGCGATTCCTTTACAAGATTTGGACGATTTAACACTAAAATATCTGGTAAATAGGCTGATTCTTCACCAAACTTTTTAACTAAGACAGTTTTTGTTATCCTATATGGCAAATTTAAGCGTAGATATTCAACCATGACTTTCTCAGTCAAAAAGCTAGTGATATCCTCATGCGCTCCTAGGGGCTGTGGCATCTGAATAATTACTCCATCATGTAGTTCATAGAGGCTTTCTTCGGGCTTCCATTGGACAAATTCTTCAAAGGTTAATAATTCGGTTATGACGGGAGCTAGTACCATTTATCCTCCTAGTCTGTGATCTAAATATTTGTGGTCTAAATTGATCCGAGAAAATTCAAAACATTTAAGCTTACTTTAGCTTGATACTCCACAGCTTCTCATATTTTCCAAATGTATCCCAAATTTAGTTGAGAAGCCGCTTGAGAGAGAGCTGCGCGATCGCTTAAATCAGAAACGAAAGGTAAAACGCCGATTACAGGAATATTTGTCAGATTCTCAATCAAATCTATTGGAGTCCAATCATTCAGATAATTAGCACTTTCAGAATCACCACAAGAAAGGACAATTCCCAAAATTTTAATTTGCTTTTGATTTGCCAATGCTAGGTTAGAGATCGCTTGTCCAATCCCACCTAAACGCACAGGAACCACCAAGATTGTGGGAATCCGCCAATCCTTAGCCAGGTCAGCCACCAAATATTCCCAAGTAATAGGAGAACCTAGCCCACCCATGCCTTCAACCAACAAAAAATCAGCCTCGGCGCGCAAAACTTGGTACTGCTGCCAAATTAAACCTAAGTCTATTTCTTTATTTTCTCGTTGGGCAGCGATCGCACTCGCCACTGGCGTTTCAAAAAAAAGCGGTGTGATTTGCTCTAGGCTTTGATCAAGTTTCAAAGTGGTTTGCAGGTATTCGCGATCGCCAACTCCTGATTGAATCGGTTTATAAACTCCGAGTCGCCCATCAGGGTAGTGGGTCTGGTAGTAAGCAGCTAAGGAGGCAGTAAGAATAGTCTTCCCCACGCCTGTATCTGTGCCAGTGATGAAAAATGCAGAAGCTTGCATGATGTAAAGCTAAGTTTGGGTAAGAATCAGGAAGTTCACTAATAATACGCTTTAATGAAGGCAACACGTCTTGGAACCTTGGGTGGGAGCAATGGAGCGACGGCAGTTTTTGCAGGGGCTAGGAACCTTGAGCCTAGGTTATGTTGGTTTCGGCACAAAAGTGGCATGGGCAGCCGAGCAGTTTGGTAAGACTCTGAGGAAGAATACCAGCCGTAAACTGGCTCTACTAATCGGCATTAACCAATATGACGCAAGGGGTGAATGGCTTCCCCTCAATGGCTGTATCACCGATGTAGAAATGCAACGGGAATTGTTGATTCATCGATTTGGGTTTTTGCCTGCGGATATTCTTACTTTGACCGACCAACAGGCAACTAGAGCAGCGATCGCTCAGGCATTTAGCCAGCATTTGATTTCCCAAACCTTAGTTGATGATCTGGTGGTAGTACATTTTAGTGGTCATGGTTCCCAAATAGGCACGCAAAAAACCTTGTTACCCGTGGATAGTAGTTTCCCTGCTGTGGGTACACCAGTTTTAGATTTTAGTTTGGAGACAATTCAACTGTGGTTGAATGCGATCGCTAGTGAGAATGTCACCTGTGTAATTGATGCGGGCTATATCAATCCTGGTGCCGCAATTCTGGGAAATTTTCGGATTCGGAGTCGTCCTAGTCGAGCAGATTTACAATTTGGTGAGGAAGAGTTAGCGCTGAAAGGAACTCTAACTGAGAAGTTTGGCAGCAGCGAAAACCAAAACTCTAATCTAATTTTGCAGGTAAGCGATCGCTATTGTGCGGATGCAATTTGGCAGGGTTTTAGCAGTGGTGTATTTACCTATGCCCTAACTCAACAGCTTTGGCAAGCTAATCCAGCAACTTCTCTAATTTTTTCTCAGGTTACATCGACCCTAGAACAGAAAGCTTTCGCACCGATAGAGAAACTTGGATCTGCTAAGGCCAACTCAACCTTAAAACTAACTAGCAATCAATCCAACTCAGTCGGCGCGATTTTAGGCGCAACCGAAGATAAAAAAGCGCTGGAAACTTGGCTGGGAGGACTACCTATAAATGTTTTAGCAGATTTAGCTGTAGGTTCAGTTTTAGTCCAAACTCAATCCCCAACTCAAAATTCTGGGTTGAATTTAGGACAAAAAGAAACTCGATTTCAGGTGCGATCGCGTAATGGCTTAAAGGCTAAAGTTGAGGTTTTAGAGTCAGGAGATAGCGGCATAACCAGCAATTTAATTCAAGAACAGATTCGGATTTTACCAAAGGATTTAGGTTTAGCGATCG
>JBBRVV010000031.1:0-11168 GCA_038246525.1 Pseudanabaenales cyanobacterium | reverse complement strand
TTAAGGGGCTGAATTACCGCCGTTAGGCTTTTCGTATCACCCAACTCTGCCAACCGTAAATGTAGATTGGTCACCTGTTGTAGCGCGAATTGATTATCTGGCTCCGTCTTAATAATTTCCTCATAGCCCTGCATTTGGATTTTTAGCTTTTCAGTTTCAGGCTTTTCCACTTCCTTAGTTGGGGTATTTGCCTGATTAGAAGAAGATGAGATAATCTGTCCCACTAATGGCAATAGCGAGGCTCCCAATAGGCTAAGGGTCACGACAATCAATATAATACTGACTGCCCATTGCTTTGCTGTTCGTTTTGCCATATCTCTCCTTACTCTTTTTCGACCGTAATTATGCTTGAATTATGCCTTTTCTGCCAGGCTTTTTTTGCTAGAAAATATCCTAAAAATCAAGGATGAACTTGTCTGAGAATTGCGCCCAAGCGATCGTAATCTTCCTTTAACAAAATGCTCAGATGTCTTCCTGCCTGCACCAACCAAGCGCGATCACATTTCCTTACTTGATATACACCCCGCAACACTGCTCCGATCAACTCATCCACTGGCGTGGAACTAGCTTGGGTCAAGGTGCGTAAAAAATGTAACTCCTCTGTAAACTCCAAAATCTCTGCTTGGCTGCACGCATATACTGCCTGGTGGATCTGGGGAGGTCGGTCGGGCAAGTGCTGATAGATTTTATGATTCTGCCTAAACCCAGCGATCGCCACCCTAGTTTCGGTTTTAAGCATGGCAAAAATTTGGGGCTGTTGTTCACGTAGTTCTTGCAATGACATTCCTAACGCGGTTGCTCGATGTACCGAATCTATTGGCATAGTGCAAGTATGACAGACAATCCCATATACCATAGTTTCATCGGTTTGATCATCGCCGTCGGAAAGCGATCGCACCCAACTACCAAAGGCAGGCACAATTGGAAAGCTGAGGTTCTCTGGCTCTAGGCATTGCGCTGTAAATTCTGTGGAGCTAGTAACTACCACCTCAGCAATGTGATCGGGCTGGCGAACAGGTCTAAATTGGGGTAGAGGTAGACGCATAGAGCTAATTACAGTGCTTTTTTCAAAGCTTCAACTTTGTCGATTTTTTCCCAAGGTAAATCTAAATCAGTACGTCCGAAGTGACCATAGGCAGCCACATTTTGGTAAAATCGACCGCCATGTTTACCAGGCAAAGCGCGTAGATCAAAAGTCCGCATGATAGCCGCAGGGCGTAAATCAAAGTTTTGCTTTACTAGATCGAGCAGTAGGTTATTAGAAACCGTACTGGTGCCGAAGGTCTCTATCGAAATACTAGTAGGTCTTGCCACGCCGATCGCATAGCTGATTTGAATCTCACATTTGCGCGCCAACCCAGCCGCCACAATATTTTTGGCAACATAGCGACAAGCATAGGCAGCACTGCGATCTACTTTTGTTGGATCTTTGCCAGAAAAAGCACCACCACCATGACGAGCATAGCCGCCGTAGGTATCTACAATAATTTTGCGTCCTGTTAAGCCAGAATCGCCTTGGGGACCACCAATTACAAACTTGCCTGTAGGATTGACCAAATAACGGGTCTGGGTATTAGGTTTCACCGCAATTTGCTCAAAGACTGGCAATACAACTTTCTGCCAAATATCTGATTTGATTTGGGCTTGAACTTCTTTTTCGCTAGTAATCTCGCCAATAGCAGGGGCATGTTGAGTAGAAATCAAAATTGTATCGATTCCTACTGGTTGACCATCCTCATACTCCACGGTCACTTGGGTTTTGCCATCTGGACGCAGGTAAGGTAAGGTACCATCTTTACGCACGGCTGCTAATTGTCTTGCCAAACGATGTGCCAAAGCGATCGGCATGGGCATCATTTCTGGAGTTTCATCACAGGCGAAACCAAACATGATCCCCTGGTCGCCTGCGCCAATTGCATCCATTGCCGCATCTACATCTTCGGCTCCACGATTTTCCCAAGCTTGGTCAACGCCTTGGGCGATATCAGGAGACTGCTCATCTAACGCCACCAAAACTGAACAGCTAGTAGCAGAAAAGCCATTTTCGGAATCCGTATAGCCAATTTCAGCAATTTTTTTCCTGGCTAAATTTACATAATTTACGGCAGCCTTGGTACTAATCTCGCCAGTAATTAAGACTAGTCCAGTGTTTACTACCACTTCAGCAGCTACCCGTGAGGTGGGGTCGAGGGTAAGCAGAGTATCAAGGATAGTGTCAGAGATCTGGTCACAAATTTTGTCGGGGTGCCCCTCGGTGACAGATTCTGAAGTGAATAGATGGCGGTTGGTCAATTTGATCGATCCTCTAATAAAGAAAGATGTATAACCAAAAATTTAGCATTAATCACACTTGAGCGTAAGAAGATTTGAGACTTAAACTTTATTTAAGCTTTGGTTAAGGTGAAGGGCTGTGCCTAAGTTTTTGGATTGGCTGCTGCTCAGACATATGCTGAAATCCTGCTAAATCAGTAGGTGTAGATACTTAGAACTAGGTATGTCTATACAGACTAAATCAGTTGGGATCACCTGATAGAGGGCGATCCCCGCATTTGTAAATAAGCTATGATTATGTCAGTATCAACTAATACTTATTAAAAAATTCAATTATCTAGTATTACAAGTGGAGATTTGAGAAATCTCTAATAAATTGTTTATAAGTTTAGCCTAATGCTTAATTTTGAACACAGCTTTTTAGTTTATTTCATGTCTTTTTTGAATAAAAGGTATTTGCCTAATTTAGCCTAAAAGCTTAATACTTTCTTAATAATTACTCAAAATTAAAAATATCAAATTTTTACTCAATTTATAAAATTTTTAGCTCCAACTATAAAAACTTTTTTATTTTATTAATTTTTACAAGAGGCAAAACAATGGCAACAATTCAAACGGTACGCTGCCCCAATTGTGGTTCCCTGGCAGAAAGGCTTTACCACTCGGTGTTGGCGCAGGTGCAAACCCAATGTGAAGCCTGTGATTATCTGATGGTGTTATCTACCCTTAGCGGCAATGTGATCGAAGCATACTCCCCAGGTACGTCTTTTGAGTCTGTACACAAACACATGAAGAAGTCTAATTTTTCTGCGAGTCCTTCTACCAGAATTGATTTAAGGCTTGTTCCTCGAATCTAAGTCGCAGATTTAAGCTGTGATTTCTTAGGGTTTGTTAAGATATTTGTATTAAAGAATTGTTCAATCAGAATACTTCAACACGTTTTTCGGTTGCTAACTATCACTTCTGCAAAATTCTATGCAAACTCTATCCCCAACTGATTCTCAAATTAAGTTCCCTCTTAAAACTACCCCGATTAAATTAAAGCGATTGGGTCATGTAGCGATTTGCGTTCAGGACATTCCTGCATCTGTTTTGTTTTATCAAAATTTAGGCATGGAATTAGCCTGGCAAGATCAAGACTGGGCTTATCTTAAAGCTGGCAATGATGGTTTAGCTCTATTGGGCCCCGACTACGCTCAAGCTGGCGCGCACTTTGGGTTTGTGTTTAGCGATCGCGCCGAAATGCAAGCACATCATCAACGGTTAAGCAGTGAGCAAGTAAAGACTGGCGCAATCCATGAACATCGGGATGGTACGGCTTCTTTTTATAGCAAAGATCCAGATGGAAATACCTTTGAATTTTTGTATGAACCCACGCCATAGTTTTTTTAATTTTCGATTTTGCTTAATTTTCTAGCCCAGACCATAAATCTAAAGGGAAATATCCATGGGTACCACTGTAATCCTCAGAAAAGTTGGAATGATACGAGATTAATACGCCTTCATATTTACCTAGATAGATGTCATGGTAGAGGGTTTGATTGCGAGAGTTATATTTCAAGTAGATTGGCTGATCGCTAGGTAATTGTTGCGAAGAAATGCTTAAAGCGTTGTAGTCAAAGGCATTGAGATAGGCTTTCAAACTACGGCAAGCGATCGCTGAATTACGCGCACACACGCCAAATATTTGAAATTCAGAATGTTGTTGCAAAAAAAGCAAAGCATTTTGTAGAGTTGTCCATTGATCATTGACTAAGCTATTGACGACAGAGCCAATTTCAATATCACTAGAAATACTAGAATCGCCTAGATCACTCATCTGCCGCAAGATTTTCTCTGCTTCTAGGATGGTCAAATCTTCAGCTAAATTGTTACTCAAATTCATTAAAGTCTAAATATTTAAGTCTATATAAAAGTTGAAGTCTGTTAAAACCTTAGTCTATTTGCACGATCTTAGGTAGGGCAACATAATACCAAGTTAAACTTGTCAGGTAATAATTCCTTCAAGATTCAGACTAAAACCGACTAATACTTCTTCCCCAGAAAGATTTGTTGGTGATTGAAGCATCTGTATAGCTTGATCTTGACGATAAATTTCCACCGTGCGAGCTTCGGGATTAATTAACCAACCGAGCCGTAACCCATTTTCCATATACTCCCGCATTTTTGCCTGAATATCTCGCAAATCGTCAGTAGCAGATCGTAATTCAATTATAAAATCAGGGCAGAGAGGGATATATTTTCTTTTTTGTTCCGCGCTCAAAGCTTGCCAGCGTTCAGTTCTGAGCCAGGCGACATCGGGAGAACGAATCGCACCATTGGGCAATTTAAAACCTGTAGAAGAGTCGAAGACAACTCCTAGTTTTGCTTGGAAATTCCAGAGCCAAAGCTGTCCATTCAAACTAGAATTTCGTTCGCCAGTTTCTCCTCCCGTGGGTGCCATGATGATTAATTCTCCTCTTAGCGATCGCTCCAATCTCAGGTCACGATTAGCCTGGCAAATTTGCTCAAACTCTTGATCGTTGACTTCAAGCGTAGGTTGTAAATTTAAAGTTAAAGCTGTCATTTTTAGCGATCGCCTTATTTGAAAGAGAGCGTCAGGAATTCACCCCACACCCCCAGTTTAATAAATATTTCTTAGGGAAACTAAGCAAATTAGAGCATTGGCGCCGACTTGGATAATGCAGGAGATGGCAACGTACTTACACCTTGACTTAAATTTGGCAGAGAGGCCCTTAACACAGTTACTAAGTTATCCGTAGAGGACGCATAAACCTGAGTGATTAACTTTGGATACAGACCAATCCCAATAATTGGCACTAATAGACAAGCAATAATAAATACCTCCCGTGGTTCCGCATCTACCAGATCTTCGTGATCAGTTAGCACTTTATTCTCAGCCCCAAAGAAAATCTCTCTTAGCATCGACAGCAAGTAAATCGGTGTAAGGATCACACCTACCGCCATCAACCCCACAGTTACGAGCTTAAAGGTGTTGCTGTAGGCATCACTATTAGAAAAACCGACGAAGATCATTAGTTCTGCCACAAAGCCACTCATTCCAGGCAGTGCCAAGGAAGCTAGGGAACAGGTAGTAAACATGGCAAAGATCTTCGGCATCTTCTGCCCCACACCACCCATCTCATCCAGGATCAGAGTGTGAGTGCGATCATAGGTAGCCCCCACCAAGAAAAACAGACTGGCACCAATTAAGCCGTGGGAAATCATCTGTAACATTGCCCCACTTGTACCCAACTCTGTAAACGAAGCAATGCCAATCAGCACAAAACCCATGTGGGAAATGGAAGAGTAGGCGATTTTACGCTTGAGGCTGCGTTGGGCAAAAGAAGTAAGCGCCGCATAAATAATATTTACAATTCCCAAAATCACTAACACTGGCGCAAAGTAAGCATGGGCATCAGGGAGCATTCCTGCATTCATGCGTAAAATGGCATAGCCTCCCATCTTCAACAAAATTCCTGCTAGGAGCATATGCACAGGCGCAGTCGCTTCACCGTGGGCATCGGGCAACCAGGTATGGAGTGGGAATACTGGCAACTTGATCCCATAGGCAATAAAGAAGCCCACATACGCCAGAATTTGAAAAGTGAGCGGATAATCTTTGGCAGCGAGGGCAGTCATATCAAAAGTGGTATCGCCGCCATAGAATGCCATTGCCAGGGCAGCGACAAGAATGAATAAAGATCCGCCCGCAGTGTAGAGAATAAACTTGGTTGCCGCGTACTGTCTTTTTTTTCCGCCCCAAATTGAGAGCAGCAAATATACAGGGATTAGTTCTAATTCCCACATCAAAAAGAACAGCAGCATATCCTGCACCGCAAATACGCCAATTTGTCCGCCATACATGGCAAGCATCAGGAAATAAAACAGACGTGGCTTAAGGGTGACCGGCCAGGAAGCAAGAATAGCTAAAGTGGAAATAAAACCAGTGAGCAAAATTAGGGGCATGGACAAGCCATCCGCCGCCACTGACCAATTTAGTCCAAGCTGGGGCACCCAAGCATAGCTCTCTTGCAGTTGTAGTCCAGGCTCAGCATAGTCATAGTGGGTACAGAAGGCGTAAACGATCGCGACAAAATCAATCAATCCAACTACCAGCGCATACCAGCGAATATTTTTGCCGTCGCCTTTATCTGGAACAAAGAAGACTCCCAGGGACATGATCACCGGGAAGAGGATGGCGAAAGTGAGCCAAGGGAAATTATTTAACATAAGCAATCAGAAACCTACCTACTGATTTAGTTGTACTGATGTTTGCAATCTTACTGAGTACTAGGCGATTTTACCTAATTATTAAGGGTTACTTAAGCTATTTGAGCAGATTAAGGGTATTTAGCCTGGAAGTTTGCCATGCTTGTGTAATTTTTCAAAGTTGCCGCTATATTTAGGTTACTTGGAATGGAATGGCGGGAAAGTGAACTCACAAGCTACAAGAACACTTAATTTAAGGATATAAAGTCATGCACACAAAAAATTTCAAAAAAAATTATCTTCAGGCTTTGGTAGGAGCCTTGGTCGCAGGTACTACTCTAATTGGCATGGGTGGTAAAGCGATCGCTGAAAACCCAGCCCATCTTCGTAACCTTTTGGTAAAAACTGAATGCCAAAGATGCGAACTCAGCAATATCGATCTAAATAGCCTAAACCTGCGCGGCGCTTTTCTGAATGGGGCAGATCTGCAAAATGCCCGCCTGCGCGATGTAAATCTAGTTAAAGCAGAGTTGATAAATGTCGATCTGCGCAATGCTAATTTGATCAATGCCGATATGCGCAACTCCTACATTTTCCGCTCTACCATGATTGGCGCTAATCTGACTGGGGCAAATTTACGGGAAAGTAGGATGCAAGGCGTGAACCTGGGCATGGCTAATTTGAAGGGAGCAAATTTGATTTATACCGAATTGGCGGGTGCGAACCTTTCCAACAGCAACCTCGAAGGGGCTAAAATGCGTAACGCCAGCCTCCACCGTGCCGATCTCAGCCTGGCTAATTTGAAGAAAGCCGATCTTTATCGCGCTGACCTTTTCCAAGCTGATTTGACTAATGCCGATTTAAGTGGGGCTGACTTGAGCGAAGCAAATTTGAGTGAAGCGGTAATTACTGATGCAAACTTGGTAAATGCTAATTTGTGTAATGCCGTAATGCCGGATGGTATTCGGAGTAAGCAGGGTTGTCCAGTTGGCGGGTAATTTCAGGATAAATCACTCGATAGTTCACTGGACAAAGCACCACGGAATAATAATAATTAGCAATTTCTAACAGTCAAAAGAGGTATAAGGAATTTGACATCGCAGATCTAAAAGATGAATGGGGTTGGGGGCACAGCCCCCTTACTAGTTTTAAATCAGAAGTTCCTGGCAGATTTAGATAAAATCCTAAAATATCAAAAGCTGGATTGTAATTTTTTAAAGAGTAAAGATAAATTCCTTCACCAATATTCCTGGCGTTTGGATTCCGCCTAAAGAGCGGCAACCATAGGTACTGACATCGGGAATAAACTGCACAGTATCAGTTAGAGCTTCTAAGTTTTCACTCAAAAATCGATAAATACTGTCATCAAATCTAAGATCCTCTATCGGCGCGATAATTTCGCCGTTCTCTACCCAAAAGCAAGCATAGCGAGTCATACCCGTGATTCTGCCTGATGGGCGATCGCTCCAATTGAGATAGTGTAAGTTGCTCAGATATAGCCCTGTGTGGAGTTTGATCAAAATCTCGGCTTCAGCTAAAGTTCCTGGCAAAACTTGAAGCGATCGCAGATACTCTTGCTGATTTGCGCCATTCGCTACTTTGTGATATTCCAGCGCGGTGCGAGAACTAATTAAAGTGTTTGTCAGTTTTCCGCTACTAATAATTGGTAAATTTAGGGGGGCGATTTCACCCTGTTGATTGAAGCGAGGTACATTTCCGTGGCAGAAGTCTTCGATTAAATTGAATTGTGGCGACAGGCTTTTTTCACCAGAATGCAGTTGCAGAAAAGCACTATTTTTTTGCTGAATTTCTGACTCGCTAGCGCTTCCTCGGATTAATTCGAGCATTTCTGCTACAGCTGCAGGCGCAAAATAAACGCGATAGTTACCTTTGTTGATGGTTTTACTAGGCAAGGATAGTTTCTCTAATTTCTGCTTTGCCACTTGAATTTGCTGAATATAGACTTCACTTTGCCAAGTGCGACCGCTGTAGGTTCCTTTTACCGCTTTCTGATCTGGGGTAAAGATCGAATAATCCACAAAAAAAGAATCGGTCGCAAACCAATGTTGTTGCCCAGCCGAATTACTTGCAGAGTTACTATGGGCGCGAACCACTCTGCCACCTGCATAAAATCCAGTAAAGTCTAGATCGCCCACAGGTGAAAGAATTTGCTCAATTGCTGCCTCTGGGGTCAGTAATTCTCCAGTGTAAATCTCCCTAGTTGAGCCAAAATTTTGCGGTACGACCACGTAGGGATTTTCTGGTACTTGGGAGATTTCTGCTCTTAGATATTTGAGATTTGAGCTAGCGATCGCTAGATTTTGTGCTTGATCCTCACTAAAGGGAAATTCGGCATAGACTTCTCTCGATTGATCAATCAATACCAAATTGACGTTACAGTCTTGCACCATCCCACTTTGACGCACTTTGCCATGATTAAATCGACTGAATTGGCTAGATTCACCTGTCAATGAGAGCGTAAAACTCTCATTTCCCTTCAAGGCTTCGGCTATCTGATGGCTAAGTTCTCCAAAGGCAGATTCTAAATTTTCCATTAAATATCCAGTTCTGCTAGGCTTAGTTTTGCGCCATAGGTTTCAATAAATTCTCTTCTTGGAGCTACGCGATCGCCCATCAAAATTGTAAAGATTCGATCTGATTCCGCCGCATCTTCAATTGTGATCTGTTTAAGCGATCGAGTTTCAGGATTCATAGTGGTGTCCCATAGCTGTTGAGGCATCATTTCGCCCAATCCCTTAAATCGCTGAATGTTGTAATTGGCATTGGCAGGGAATAGCTTAATTGCAGCTTGAAGTTCGCGATCGCTGTAGAGATATTGAGCAGTCTTTCCTCTTTCCAACTTATAAAGTGGTGGGCAACCGATGTAGATATAACCTTGATCTACCAATTGCCTTTGATAGCGATAGAAGAAAGTCAGTAAGAGCGTACGAATATGCGCTCCATCCACGTCTGCATCAGCTAAGAGAATGATTTTGTGGTAGCGAAGTTGAGCCAGATTAAATTCTTCACCTCTAATTCCCATGCCCAATCCTGTGATTAGCGACTGAATCTCGGTGTTTTTATAGATTTTGCTGTCATCTGCGCGCTCAATATTCAGTACCTTACCGCGCAAAGGTAAGATTGCTTGGAAGTGGCGATTTCGTCCTTGTTTGGCACTTCCACCTGCGGAATCTCCTTCCACGATGAAGATTTCCGATTCGCGCGGATCGCGGGAGCTACAGTCAGCTAATTTGCCTGGCAAAGTGGAAGATTCTAAAGCCGATTTACGTCGTACCAAATCCCTTGCTCTTCTGGCAGCTTCTGCCGCATTAAAAGACTGAATCGCTTTCTCAATAATAGAACTAGCGACTGCAGGATGGAATTCCAAGAATTCGTTCAGTACCTCGCCCACAAAGGAATCAACAATGCCGCGCACTTCCATATTGCCGAGCTTGGTTTTGGTCTGTCCTTCAAATTCAGGATTTGGCACTTTAACCGAAATCACTGCGGTTAAGCCTTCCCTAACATTTTCTCCCGCCAGGTTAGAATCCCCTTCCTTTAGCTTCTTGAGTTTGCGGGCGTTGGAATTGATTGTGCGAGTGAGAACAGTTTTTAATCCTTCTAAGTGCGTCCCCCCATCGATTGTGCGAATATTGTTGGCAAAGCCCAAAACATTATCGTTGAATGAATCTACACACCACTGCAAGGCTACTTCTACTTGCACATTGTCGCGTTCGCCCTGCACGAAGATAATCTCAGGGTGAATTGGTTGCTTTTCGCGGGTCATGTAGGCGACATATTCTTTGATCCCACCATTGAATAAATAGACTTCTTGGTAAGGTTCACCTGTCTCGGTTAAGTTGCGGCGATCGCGGAAAGTAATATTTACGCCAGCATTCAGATATGCCAACTCCTTTAGTCTGCCCGCAAGAGTGAGATAGTCATAATTAGTATCGGTTTGGAAGATGTCGCTGTCAGGTTTAAAATGGACTTGAGTTCCTCTTTTCTCTGAATCAGCTTTATTTGGTCTGGTTTGCAGTTCTCCCATAGCCACACCCCGTTCATAGCGTTGAGTGTGAATCTTTTGTTGCCGCCAAACAGTCACATCAACCCAGATCGAGAGCGCATTCACCACCGATACACCCACACCATGCAATCCGCCCGAAACCTTATAGCCGCCTTCGCCAAATTTACCACCCGCGCCCAATACGGTCATTACCGTCTCAAGCGCAGATTTACCTGTTTTGGGATGCAAATCTGTGGGGATACCGCGCCCATTGTCAATCACCGAAACTGAGCCATCTTCAAAAAGTTCTACCAGGATCTGATTACAGTGCCCAGCTAGAGCCTCGTCTACGCTGTTGTCTACCACCTCAAAAACCAGATGATGTAAGCCCTTTGGCCCAGTGGAGCCAATGTACATTCCAGGGCGCTTACGAACGTGATCGATTCCTTCTAATACTTGAATTTGGGCGGCGTTGTAATTGTCTTTATTTATGCTTAGAACCTTTTCACTAACTATCTCTGGAATTGCTTCTTTGGCTGGCTCTTGGTTACCCCATAATAAAGGATTACCTCTTCGTCTTTCAATACACCTGAATCGGCATCATCTGGTATGTCAAATTCCCTGCGTGCTTCATAAAGGGCATTGTCTTTCAATCTGGTTACATACCAAATCGAACATT
>JBBRVV010000030.1:0-11345 GCA_038246525.1 Pseudanabaenales cyanobacterium | reverse complement strand
CCTCTGGTTTAGTTTAAGACTTTTTAACCTATTCCCAAAGAGGTAAAACCAAAATTCCTAGATTCCTGAAAGCACATTATCGCTTCTCACCGCCAGATTTTGAATACGACGGTCTTGGTTAGCTGGAGTATCAGCTTGAGCAAAGGCATTAGTCGTAAACAGCTCTCTGAAAAAGTCAGCGATCGCTTTTTGTTCGCTGCCTTCGGTGGAAATAGTATTGCCAGATGCAGCAGCTAGATCTCGGCGATTAGCTCTTTGACTATTTTCGGCAATCACTTGAGGGAAAGGATAGCCATCTCCACCAGTAGCAGCACCAGGTGCGCCCACTAGGAAGCCTAAAGTGACCAATCTAAAAGTACGGCTAGGATCGCCTGCTACCACACCATTCTGCACAACTACATCTCTCACCGTGCTATTGTCATTAAGCACTACCAAAGACTGTAAACGACTTATAGTTGCTCCGCCAATTACCGCAGGTCTTCTAGGATCAAAGCCAAATGCCATACCACCCACTTGAGGGAACTGTCCAGGCGTGACTCCAGCCGCAGTACCAGCTACGCTATGCTCGATTAAACGTGCTAATTGCGCCGCAGTCACAGTGACTAAGCTTAAGCCATTGTTAAATCTGAGCGAGTTTTCGATATCTAGTAAAGACACGTTGCCCGCCCGCTTATTTACCCCAGGTACAGCCAGAGGCGGTAGAAATTGTACATCACTCGCATTTGCACTACCCCCAGGAGCAACGATTACACCAATACTGTCTCGGATGCCACCACCATTTTTCAGCGAAATTACGGTAGTTGGGTCGGTTCTACGGGCAATAAATAGATTGGCATCGGCAGACAGGTTACCCAAGTTTGTCTCTTGAGTTCGCACATCGTCACGTCTACCATTTAAGTAAACTGAGGTGTTGCCAAAGATCACTGCCTCTTTGCTCAAAACTACATTACTAATTGTGTTAGCGATCGCCACAATTCTTGGATCTGCACTTACACTTCCAGTCGCCGCCACCCCTGCTGCATCCGTAGCATAGGCACCATTTTGACTTGGCTCAATTGTAAAAGGAATAATCTTGCCTTGGTTATCAAAATCAACTACCAATCTGCCCACATAGCGATAGTTAGCGCCAGTATTTACCACAATTACAGGGTCGCCACTAGCTGAACTAAATAGAGTAGGATAAAAAGCTTGAGATTGATCACCCGTGCGTAAACGATCATCTGCATCGGCAAATACTGAATGGGAGCCGCCCGCAATAATCACATCGACATTGCGTAATAGAGGAGCTAAGCCAAACTCCACTCTAAATTGCTGCATGTGGGAAAGAAGCACGATCTTATCGATCCCCTGCGCCACTAAAGCATCTACGGCAGGCTGAATCGTAGCCGCAAGCGCAGCTAGGTTGGGATTACCTACAGTTTGATTGGCGGGTAATACCGTAATCCCGCCCGTAGTAGTAATCGAAGCTAAACCAGGGGTAATTGCGCCGACTACACCCACTCTAGTCCCATCACCAGTAGTTACAATCGCACTCTTTGCCAGTCTTCCTCTAGCGGCAACCGCATTTTGTCCATCGGTGGTGACTAAGCCTCTCAGTGCAGGATCAGTGGAAAAATCAAGATTTGCGGATAGGTAGGGAAAGTTAGTACCAGGGTTGCCAGAGCCAGTGCCTAAAATTGCGGCAACTTGATTAGTACCTTGGTCAAATTCATGGTTACCTAGGCCAGAAGCCTGGATCCCTAAAGCATTGAGGATTGCTACATCTGCCCTACCTGCCAAAGGCGAGCCTGATGTGCCCAAACCACCCACATTATTTAGCGCTGGATCGCTACCAGCATTATAAAAAGGACTAGGAATATAATTATCGCCTGAGGACAAGACTAGCGTGCGCTCAGGAAATTGAGATCTTAGTGAATTAATCACAGAAGAGAAACGGGGAGCATCTTCAATCGCAGGAACTCCAGCTTCAAAGTCGGAAGCATGGAGAATCTGGACTCTCGTTCCCCTGGGCTGCAGCGAAGATTCAAAAATTGTGCTTTGGGCATTAGCTAACAGGTTTGGATTCTGCCTCAGAATTTCCGCCGAAACTAATACCAATATCAACATTGCCACAAATATCTGGGCAAAACGCCTGATTAATCTCATACCTACCTCTTTTAGCCAGGATTCCTACCAGAAAATCATAGGTGGTGAATGGGGTTAGTAAGTTTAAGAAATGGTTAAGCATAGATTAAGTTAAGCAAAGATTAAGTCTTAATCCTTTCTAACTTTGCCAATTTAGCTTTCCCACAGCTTGCTGATATTTTTCTCTAAGCGCTGTTCCGCTTCGGCAAACACCTCTTCTGGATGTTCTAAAATTTCGCCACTATGTAGTTCCAAGATTTTAGTGCTAAGAGCAATGCGCTGGCGGGATTCATCCACATCGATTACCACAGCCCTAATCTGCGCTCCCACTGGAAAAGTCGATTCCACATTGCCAATATACTTTTGGCTAATTTCCTTAACGTGCAGAAGCCCAGACAATCCACCTAGTTCCACGAATAGTCCAAAGGGGCGAATGCTGCTGACTGTGCCAGAAACCAACTGTCCTTTTTGCACTTGACTAAAGGCAGATGATTTTACCGCTAGACGGTTGGATAGTACAATTTTGCTACGCTCTTCATCTAGCTCCAAAATCACCACGGGAATAGTTGTGCCCTTGAGCTGTTCGATATCTTCGATCTGAGTGTTGAGGTGCGATCGCGGAATAAAACCTCGCCAACCCTGGGCACTTACTACTAAACCACCCGTATTAACATCTAAAATGCGGCAGTTAAAGCATTGATTCTTTGTCTGGAACTGACGTAAATTTTGCCATGCCTGCTTCATCAAAAAGCTCTTTACTGACAGAGTAACCGCACCATCCGCGTCTGCTTCTCGAATGATCACAAAATCGCGCTTAGTGCCTATGGGCAAAGCCTCTTCCAGGTTAGCAGCACCGCCAAGTACCGCTTCATCCAAGGGTAAAAATCCTGGTGATTTGCCACCGACTTCGATATATGCGCCGCGGGTGTCATGCTCAACCACATTGCCGCTTACTACCTGACCCTGGTTGAGTTGAATACTGTGAGATTGCAATGCCTTGGCAAAGTCATCACTGGAGAAAGCCTTGACAGGCTCAAAAATAGCTGCTTTTTCAGCTTTATCAAATTTAAGCGATTTAGGTTCTGCTTTCGGCTCCGATTTAATCTCTGTCTTAATATCTAGGGGAGCAGTCTCAAGTTTTACTTCAGGTGTTTTTGTTTGCTCAACTTCAGGTACAGCCGCAGGGGTAACACTCAAAATTGTCGGTTTTGGTCTTTTGATTTCAGCGGCAGGCTGGGTTTGCTCTGGCACTTTAGTTGCTAGCGGTTGAATGCCTACGATTTTAATAGCTGGGACTTTGGCGGCTGGCGGATCAAGGATTACCTTAGGCACTTTGGGTGCTTTGACTTGCGTAGCGATCGCTTTAGCAACTTCAGAATTAGCCTTGGTAGCAGAGTCAATAGGAGCAGCAGAGTCAATAGGAGCGGTAGGGGTAACAGCGGCGGCAACTTTGACAATTACTGGCTTCGGTTTATTTGACTGCGCTGCAGTTTGGCTCGGGGCTGGTTCAGAAGTCTGGGCTGAAGGGAGAAGCGGGGATTTGGGCACTAGATCTGGTGTTTTTGCTTCAAGCTCAGGCTCAATCTCCTCTGACTTTTTAGCTTTGTCCTCCTCTAACTCAATCCTGGTCGGTTCTGGCAATATTTCAGCTGGCGGCGCAACTTTCAAAATCACAGGCTTGGGTTTATCCTTCTGCTCCACCTTTGGGGCGCTGTCTAAAGTTTTGAGTTCGGCCGCAGTCTCTTCCTGTAGGGGGCGATCAGGTAGACTTGAAGTAGAAAGATCAGTAAGAAGGCTGGAAGTTGAAGAAATATCTGACATAGACTGACTGATGCGGACAAATAATGTTTTTTCAGTTTAACCGTTCTTGCCTGGCAGTTTCAGTTGGTTTACCCAATCCTAAGAATTAATCGTTTAGACTGATTTAATAATCAGTATGAGTTTTACTTTTAAGCCCAACCTGCTGTTGACCTCTCAAATACCACCCAAAGATATGAATTCTGGCAAAATTGCACCTAAAACCACCGCCCTATTTTGGCAGAAAGAATTAGGAATTTGGCAAAAATTAGGGAATAAAATCGGAAGATATGCTGGCTCTCTAATGTTTAGTGCGATCGCTTGTCAAGGCATTCTTTTAATCAATGCTGGAGTTGGGGTAAGTGATGCTAAGGCGCAACTAGCTCCTTCAAGTCAAGTTAATCCCCAGAATACTCAAAATATCCAGCCAGGCAACTCTAATAGCGCTAATAATCCATCTAATCAACTTACCTATAGTGGACTGCTAGGAAAAATTCGGAATAAACAGGTAGATGAAATTGAAGTCGAGCGTGGTAATCCCACGGCAACGATCAAGCTAAAAAACGGCACCAGCTTAAAGATCGACCTACCGAATGACGGGGAATTTCTCCGCATCCTGCGCCAAAATCAAGTTGCACTCTCAATTGTTAATCCCAAGCAATCAACTGTGGTTTGGAATCTACTAGGCACTTTTCTGGTGCCCCTCGTTCTGATTGTTGTGGTAATTATCATTCTGCGTCGGCTCAGTAATGCCCCAGGTGGACCTGCCCAAACCCTAAATTTTGGTAAGTCAAAAGCCCGTTTTTTACCCGAAGCGAAGACAGGTGTAATTTTTGATGATGTAGCTGGGATTGATTCGGCTAAAGAAGAACTTCAGGAAGTAGTGACTTTCTTAAAGCAACCAGATCGATTTACCGCCGTAGGTGCCAGAATCCCTAGAGGTGTGTTATTGATTGGACCGCCTGGAACTGGAAAGACGCTTTTGGCTAAGGCGATCGCTGGTGAAGCTGGTGTGCCTTTCTTCTCTCTTTCTGGTTCTGAGTTTGTAGAGATGTTTGTGGGCGTAGGTGCTTCGCGGGTGCGAGACCTGTTCCATCGGGCGAAAGAGAGCGCTCCATGTATTATTTTTATTGATGAAATTGATGCGGTTGGTCGTCAGCGCGGTACAGGTATCGGCGGTGGAAATGACGAGCGGGAGCAAACCCTAAACCAACTACTCACCGAAATGGATGGCTTTCAGGGAAATACTGGCGTAATCGTGATCGCGGCAACTAACCGCCCCGATGTACTCGATCAGGCTCTTTTGCGCCCAGGTCGTTTTGATCGCCAAATTAGTGTAGATTTGCCTACTTATAATGGTCGGCTAGAGATTCTCAAGGTTCATGCTCGCAATAAACGCATTGAGGAAAGTGTCTCCATTGAAGTGATCGCACGGCGTACTCCAGGTTTTGCTGGAGCGGATTTAGCTAATCTTTTAAATGAGGCAGCAATCTTAACTGCTCGACGACGAAAAGAGTCGATTTCTGAGCTAGAAATTGCCGATGCTCTTGATCGAGTAACGATTGGCATGACTATGCAGCCAATGTTGGATGGGGCAAAAAAACGCTTAATCGCTTATCACGAGGTTGGTCATGCTTTATTACAAACGTTACTTGAAGATTCAGAACCTTTAGATAAAGTGACAATTATTCCCCGTTCTGGCGGAGTTGGGGGCTTTTCTCGTGCCGTACCAAACGAAGAGATGGGTTTAGAAACTCGCAATAATCTCTTAGCGATGATTACGGTGGCATTGGGTGGACGTGTAGCAGAAGAGTGTGTGTTTGGCGATAGAGAGATAACTACTGGTGCCGCGAGCGATTTTGAATATATTACGCGCCTAGCCAGATTAATGGTGACTCAATTGGGAATGTCAGACTTAGGCTTAGTGGCTCTAGAGCGGCAAAATAGCGATATGTTCTTAGGAAGAGATTGGGGAAATCGAGTCGAATACTCCGAAGAGATCGCCAGCAAAATTGATCGTCAAATCCGTCAAATTATTGAGGATTGCCATCGTCAGGCGCTAGAGATATTTGTGACAAATCGTGCCCTTTGTGATTATTTGGTAGATTTTCTGATTGAAGTTGAAACTGTGGATGGCGATGAATTTCGTAAAATCGTGGCTAAATATACTGATGTACCAGTCAAAGAATTAGTAAACGTTAAGATTTAGGGCTACTCTTAATTTCAATTAACTTTTGATCTGAATAATAAACAAGCCTATCTTCAGGTTTTAAATTTGGCAGGAAGAAATTGAAGCCGCGATCGCTCAAATTTGAAATAGAGAACTCTTTAGACTTTAGATTGCCTAGCTCTGGCGTAAAAATCTCTGCTTTTGCTTTGAAATAAAATTCTACAGGCGCATCCAAAGACTTCAGTTGATTATCTGTTCCTAGCAGTTTTTGATCGATACTTTCTAAGTTATGAAAAGAGATCGTTTGTACCCCAGCAAATTTCCCTGGCACAAATAGCTGCAAAGCCCTAGCAAAGGAATTGCGAAAAATATAAGCCCCACGGTAGCGATCGGGTAAATTCAATACATACAACTTCTCTGTTTGAGCCAAGGAATCTAAACTCTTGATCGTGCTTTCAGCAATTTGAGATGCACTTAGCCAAGTTTGATTAGAGTTAAATAGCGAAATCACCAAACATAGAGAAAGAGATAGTATTCCCAAGTTAAATCTCTTACTATCTTTTGGCAGAATAATTGGTAAACAAATAGATAGAAAAATCACCGCAAATACTGAAGGTAAATACAGAAATCTCTCTTCTTGAGTATTTTCTAAGGAAATTGCCAGATTTAATACTGGCAAAAGGAATAGAAGGAATCCACTAAAGAGAAAAGCTAATAGAGTATATGTAGATAAGGGAATGATCTGCGATCGCCAACGCCAAATTAGTATTACAAGGCAAAAGATACTTAATAGAATTAAAGGAACTATACCTAACGGCGGAAAGAAAGTGCGGGCAATATATGCTAAGAAATTCTGACCAACCTGAAGTAACGGCACCTTAAATCCATCACCATAGCCACCAACAAATACGCCAATCGCAAGGTATCGCAGCCAAAAATAGCCGAGAATTACGCTACTGTAAATTGTTAAATTCGCAAATATTTGTCTAACCGAAATCGAATCTCCCTTTTGCCAACTGTAAATTTCATAGCTGATTAAGAGAATAGGGTAAGCGATCGCCGATTCCTTTGATCCCAGTGCTAAGCCAAAGAATATGGGGCAGAGAATGAAAGAAAAAAATTGATTTCTCTTAACTTGATTACTCTTAGATTGATTGCGATTAGTAATATAAATCACCAAAGATAGCAAAATAAAGCAGGTTGCCAAAAGATCAGATCGGGCTGAAATCCAAGTCACTGCCTCACTATGGGAAGGTAAAACCAAAAATAAAATGCCTGCAACTGTCGGCAAGCGATTGCGCCACAGATTAAGTTCAACCTTATGGTTTCCCAAATAATTTTCTACGGAATTTTCTTCGAGAATTGGTGTAGGTTCTCTAACTAATAATTTAGCCAGAATCAAAACTAAACAGCTATTAATTCCATGTATCAAAACATTAGTGGCATGATAACCAATCGGCGATAGATTTCCTAATAAGAAATCAAAGTAAAAGCTAAAAGAAGTGAGGGGACGAAAAAATAATGCCCCGCCGAAACGTCTTAAGCATTCAACTAAATTAATTGGGCATTGCTCAGAAAGATGAGCGACAAATCCAAAATCATCAGAGAGAAAAAATGAAGACAGAATTGGGCTATAGATTAGAAAAGCAGAAATAATAAAGAGAAAAAGAACAGGAAGAAACAGCAAGAGCGATCGCCTGAAATTAATTTAGCTTAAATATTTTAGCTAACTCAGGTCAAATTCCCGCTGAGATTTAGTCTGAGACTTAGAAGGTTTGAGTTCAGCTGGGGAAAATGCAATTTCCGTCTTTGCAAAGATTGCAATTAGCGCTCGATCCCTTATGCTGTCCATCTTGATAACCCATTGTATAGACGGTTTCAACGAGTTTCAGACTAAGATTAGTTAAAGATAAAGCAACATAGGGATCAAGGGGCTCAGTGAGATCCATATAAAACTTCTCAATCGAGCGAAGAAGTGCTTCTGGTGTATGCATCATGGGAAAAATTCTCCTACAAACTATCTGATTAACTGTGGGCTGCTATTTGGAGCAAAGTCCCAGAATTCAGTGCTGACAGAGAACCAATCTAGTCGCTTTTTCTACATTTGTCTCTCCATCAAAAGAAAGACTTTAATAGAATTAGCAAACTGTTGGCTTTAAGCCCTCACTACCTTCATTGGATTAAATATTGCTTGGTAAGTAAATTTACCTTAACATAATTAAACATAGAGTTGCAGGATTAAGATGTAACTGCAAATACATTCTATTTGTCTAAAATTAAAAATTATTTAGTCACTTTTCTCAAGGCTTAAGCAGAATGCGTGAAATTTCCCCGTATTTCCTCCAACAAATCCGACAGGACTCTAGTAAATCTGCCAGAAAAATTGAACCCCAGGAAAAAGAGGTTCTATTCATTTTGCATGATCAGCTAAACTTGGCGATTTTCCCCCAGCAAATTTTGGCGCGAAAGCCAAAGCTAGTAATTGTAGAATCTTCTGCCTATGCCAATTTCATTCCTCACCATCAAAAAAAATTAGCCTATATTTTGAGTGCTCAACGCCATTTTGCAATTGAATGTGTGGCAGCAGGCTATCAAGTTCTTAACCTATTTACGATGGATTCCTATGCCCAAGCCCTGCGCGAGTTGCTAACTGAAAATCCTCAACTCAATTTGACCTATATGCAGCCTTCAGAGTGGGACACGAGACAAGCTATGACACAGTTAAAGCTAGACTTTGCGCCAAGAGTTAGTCTGATCGCCAATACCTTCTTCTTAGCAGATCTGGCTAAATTCCAAAACAAAATTGCGAAGGGCTACCGTTTAGAAACTTTCTATCGCCAGATGCGTAAATCCACTGGATTTTTGATGCAGGGAGATCAGCCTATGGGCGGAAAATGGAACTATGACCAAGAGAATCGCAAAAAATTACCCAAAGCAGAGAAAATTCCAGCGATCGCTTCTATTCTTCCCGATCAAATCACCTTAGAAGTAATGGCTGAAATAGCCGAATTTTTTCCTCGCAATTTTGGGGTTTTGGCAGGCTTTAGTTATGCAGTCACCCGTGAGCAAGCTTTAGGTTTAGCTCAACAGTTTATTTCTGAACGGCTAGCAAAATTCGGCGATTACGAAGATGCCCTGAAAGAAGGCGAACCTTTTCTGTTTCACTCTGTGCTTTCACTCTATTTAAATAACGGATTACTTTTACCAGGCGAGCTTTGTGAGATGGCGATCGCTGCCTTCAAAGAAGGTATTGCCCCATTAAACTCAGTAGAAGGCTTTATTCGTCAGATTCTGGGTTGGCGAGAATATATGCGAGTGTATTACGAAGCGATGATGCCAGGTGTACGTTCTAGCAATCATTTTGGCTTTAAGCTGAATTTGCCCCAGATGTATTGGAATGGTGAAACTAAACTAGCTTGTTTGCAGAGTGCGATCGCTAGCGTAATTAATCATGGCTACTCTCATCACATTCAGCGGCTAATGATCTTAAGCAACTTTAGTAATCTTACTTTTTCTGATCCTGCTCAATTAAATCAATGGTTTTGGTTTGCCTATGTAGATGCCTATGAATGGGTGGAATTGCCAAATGTGCTGGGTATGGCGACCTATGCCGATGGTGGCATCCTAGCTTCAAAGCCTTATATATCTGGTGGTAACTACATTAACAAAATGAGCGACCACTGCCGCAATTGTACCTATGATGTAAAGCAAAAAACGGGAGAAAAAGCCTGTCCTTTCAATTATTTATACTGGAATTTTGTAGACACTTACCGCCAAGATTTTGCCGAAAATGGCAGGGTATCCTTGATGGCAAATATGTATGATCAAAAATCTGAGGCTGAAAAACAAGAAATTAAAGCCTCCGCCCAAGCTTTTATCAAAAATCTACCTAGACACGAGTAAATTTAATATCAAGGAAAGATTAAATGTTTTCCAATAAGTCTTTCGTTCCCCTAGTTCAAATATCCGACTGTCATAATAGATACTGTTAACCAAACTGGTTAATGACTTCACCTAATAAGGAAATACAAATGGCTAATATTATTGAGACCGCTGTAAGCGCTGGATCTTTCACCACTTTAGTTGCTGCTATTAAAGCTGCTGGTTTAGTTGATACCCTCAATGGTGCAGGTCCTTTCACTGTTTTTGCTCCCGATGATGCTGCATTTGCTAAGCTTCCTGCTGGAACTGTTGATTCTTTATTAAAGGATATTCCTCAACTCAAGAAGATTCTTACCTATCATGTTGTAGCTGGTAAAGTGATGGCTGCCGACGTAGTTAAGCTCACTTCTGCTAAAACCGTTGAAGGTTCCGAAGTTAAAGTTAATGCTTCCAATGGCGTTAAGATCAATGCCTCTACCGTTACAACTGCTGATGTTGCCTGTGATAATGGTGTGATTCACATCATTGATACCGTATTGATCCCTGCTTAAGTTTCATTATTTTTTGCCTGATTTTCTTTTAATTTTGGCATTTCATAGCAGCTAGATAGATATGCTGACTTAAGAGATTAGAACCAAAATTCAATAATTAAACTTTTATTTTTTGAGGGCAGCGACTTCTAGTTTCTGTCCTTTTCTTTTTTTGGGTCTAAGCTAAATTTCTTAGCTTAGATGATCGCAATGCCACCCTAATCATGTATGAATTTCTTATACTTAAGTTCTGAGATTAAGCACTAAGATCAAGCCATGGGAAAGTGATCAGAAAATTAAGCTTTGTAAGTCATACCGATATTGAAACTAATACATACCCGCTCTTGATCGCTGAGGTTTGGCTCTACCCCATGATTTAGCCAACTGGGGAAGATAATCATTTTACCTTCTGTGGCTCGATAGGTAAGTTTTTGCAATGTCCAAGGCGTAATCTCAGCGATCGCTGGAGCGAACATATGCGCCACATCGCGCGGATCTTTAAAGAAAATACCACCACAGTTTTCTGGAGCCTGCACATAATAAACGCCGCTCAGTACAGAGTTTGGATGGTTATGCACAAAATTGGAAGCATATTTAGGGTTGATTACAGCCCAGCAAGTACCAACAATCATCGTGAATCTGGTTAAATCCCAACCAATTTCTTTGACTGTTATTAGAGAATTACTAATTGCAAGCTTAGCGATCGCTTTAAATTCAGGATTTTGATGCAGAAATTCTTTACTATGCCAGCCCAGGGCATTTGACCAATTTAAGCCTTCTTGATCTCTCTTTCTTTCGGTATAAATTGCTGGCAATAGTTTTTGATTTAATTGCTGATGGTT
>JBBRVV010000029.1:0-11348 GCA_038246525.1 Pseudanabaenales cyanobacterium | reverse complement strand
GACTTTCTGATCACCACCTGCGCAAAAAGCATACTTTCCATCAGCCGCAGGCGAAGCGCCTGTGAGTAAAACCACGCCAATTTCTAGATCCTGTCGGGCATCGCTAAATGCCGCAATCATTTCAACAATAGTTTTTGGGCGAAAAGCATTGCGAACTTCAGGACGATTGATTGTAACTTTGGCTATCCCTTCAAACTTATGATAAAGGATATCCTCGAATTTTCCTACTTCTTGCCACCGTATAGGTTCAGGTAAAAGCTCAAATTCCATTATCTAAATTTTCTAGACTTCAGAGTTACCAGAAGCTTCATAGATCGCGTCTAAACGAGCGCGGGCATCATCTACTGTAAATGAACGCATGACTAGAAGAGGCTCCTGAGTGATATTGCCATCGGCATCAATGAGTTCTGGATGAAAAGATTTCCCTTTTGCAAAGCGGCGGTTAGATAAATTACGATTTGTAGGCTCACTCTTAGATAATGCCATCATGCTGCGAATCAAATTCGCCACCGCCAGAATCGAAAGCGCAGTAAAGGCAATTATATATAAAACTTGAATCATGTTATGGGGGGTAAATTTAAATAAATAGTTAAAAAATTAAAACAAAAAATTCATAGAGAAAGATTATTGAATATATTCTAGATTCTAATTGATTTTAGCGGAAAATATTATTCTTCAGCAGCTTTAGACTGGCGGTAGCGCATCCCCATTCCCTGACATTCCATCAGTAGTCTATGCCAAGAAGTGATTGAAGTTACATCTACACCCACCTGTTTATTAGTGATTTTATATAAAGCAGAAGCAGCATTTACCTCACCCATTACATTTCTAATTCTGGTAGTTAAGTCGGTCTGAGTTTCAGCAGTCATGAAGTTTAGTTGCTCTCGTTCTAATAGTTCAAGCGATCGCCCAAACCAAAACTTAAAGTCTTCTAGCAATGGCTCCAATAGGCTTTGCATTAACTCGATCTCAGCGGCAGCAGGGTTTGTCATAATCTTGTAGTTGATGTAATTTATGTCTAAACTATAACATTTCGTAACTTTTCTTAACAAAAAAGTCAAAAAACTTAAATTAAATTGACCGTATTTTTGAATGTGTTTAATTTAGCTTTAGTAAATTCAGTTAATCACTCTAGGTTAGTGAAATATATTGACAACTTGTATGGCTTACAGGTATTATCTAGAGCGCTTAAAAGCTAATTGTGAGCGGTCATGGTGGAATGGTAGACACGCTACCTTGAGGTGGTAGTGGCGAAAGCTGTGAGAGTTCAAATCTCTCTGACCGCATATTTTCTTTTTGTTTGTATTAATTATATAAATTACTGATCTAAAATCCTGGCTAAAGCTACGCTTCATCTTCGCAAATATTTTATAGTTTTTGCAACTGATTATAAAATTTTGAAGATCTAAACCAGCAAGGACAGGATTTAAGTAATACTCTATTTTACGAAGATAAAATTTTAGTAGTTAGAATTAATTGTTGCTGATACCAATTGTTGCTGATACCAATTGTTGCTGATGTCAAAGTTTAGCTAATTGAAAAAGAAAGTTTATAAAATTCATAGTTTGAGCGGAACTACTTTAGAAAGTTAATTTTTTGCTGTCCCTTATTACTATTTTAGGAAATTAGTTTAAGTAACCAATTCTGATCGCCGCCAATGACAATGTTCTCTAATAGCGAGGTTGTACCCAGTACCCTTGCAACAGTGGAAAACACGCGCACGGAAGTTGATTATCTTACCCATTTCCTAAATACTTCTCTCTGTTCCTTAAATTTCGCTACATTTTTTCTTCTTTTAAAGATAAAAGCATATTGTGAATTTTGACTTTCACGCAGTCATAGGTAAATGGGCGAATCACCTCAAAACTAGCTTGGGAGAGCTTTTGCCAGAGTTCTAAATTGTTGTATAAATCTAAAACGGCTTGGGCAATTTCGTTAGCACTATTGGCAATTAGGACATTTTGGCGATCGCTCAAACCCATCCCTTCTGCACCGATAGTTGTGGTGATAGTTGGTAATCCATAGGACAGACTATGGCCAATTTTGCCTTTCATGCCTGCGCCATACCGCAAAGGTGCGACGAATAAACGATGATGCAGAAAGTAGGGTTCGACATCGGCAATGTAACCAGGCACATCTACGCGATCGCTAGCTAGGGCAAGAACTTCAGGGGATGGATTGCTGCCTAAAAGTGTAAGTTTGATTTCAGGTTGCACTTGCCAAATTAGCGGCATGATTTGGTTACAAAGCCATAAAACTGCATCTACATTAGGCTTATGGTAATATCCACCAATAAAGAGAAGATGATGGCGATCGCTAAATTCAGGAATTGGCTGGTCATAAATTTGATGAATGTTTGGAATTACTTGTACTGCTCTAGCTTGAGCATTCGTGAGAATTTCTTTTTCTACTTCTGTTACCACTAGAGTAATATCTGCTTTTTGCGCCATCTGGAACTCTAACTGCTGCATTTTTTGCCATTCCAACTCAGGGCTAGGATTCATCTCCCAAGCACGTTTTAGTCGCAGAAAATGTAAATCAATCGTGTCGTAGATGATTTTGATTTTGTCATTTTGCTTAAGAATAGGTATGTATCTTTCGCACAATTCGGGACGACATACCCAGGCAATATCAATTAAAGATAATCGGCGAATTAAGCGATCGCGCCACTCGGTCTGTTTATAACTAAAATACAAGACTTCAATTCCGATCTCTTCTAATTCTGAGGTGTAGGGTTCCTGTTCATGTCCTTCATGGGGTAGAAAGATTAAATCATAACCCAAGTCTAAAAGAATTCGCATAATTTGGAATAGTCGCAGTGAGCCAGATTCCTGGTCATAGGCAGGCACTAAAGTATCAATTACTAAGATGGTAGGGCGATCGCGGGTCGGCAGAAATTCTTCTGTTTTTGACGGTTGAGAGGCTAATATATCTTGCCATTTATGCAAAAAATCAGGTGGTGGAACTTGAGGATCTGCCTTGGGATAGCCATACTGGCATTCCATCTCTACTTTGGGATCATAGAGAACATTCAATTTGTGATGATGTTTAAGATTTAGACAAAGATCAGCGATCGCATAATTACTGGAATAATTTTTAGAGTAACTAGACTGCCCATATTTTTGCTCACAGGTTTGCTCAAAGAAATGCAATAGAGAAGTCTTAGTTAAAAAGGAGATTCCCATGCCAAAATCAACCTCCCGCAAATAGCTATATTCAGGTTCTTTGCTAAAATCATTTTCGCCAAAATTACCTAAATATCCATCTTGCCAAATGATCCCCCCTGCACTGCAAAGCTCAAACGAAGGATAGAAAAGCTTTGGGAATAGGATACCTGGTTGCCGCTGTTGAAATGTGCTTATCATTCTTTCTAGAGCGCTTTGGGAGAGCAAAACATCTTGACGTAAAGTTAAGATCCATTCACCTCTTGCCTTTAGACTTGCCCTGAAAATTGCCGCTAAAAAGCCTAGCTTTTCTTTATTCTTGAGAATCCATAATCCTGAAATTAATGAATACAACTCAGATTTAGCAGTACCATCTTCAATTAAGATCAGCTCAATTTTCCAGTTAGATTGTTCTATCCAAGTAGCAATCTCTGCCAAGCATTTATAGGTTAGATTGGGATAATCTTTAGCATAGATAATAATCGAAATCTGTGGTTGCTCATGGTAAGGAAAAACGATAAAATTCCCACCTGCAAAGCTTTGCACATTCCTTTGAAGATGATCTATTGCTTTTTGCTTTTTCCACTTTAGGAAGATGGCGCCTGTATTATGCTGCCAAATTTTCCCAACTTCTTTCCAGAGTTTACGCTTGCACTTGCGTATGAATTTAAAAATCATCACAAATCCGCCTTCTTTTTGCCAGATCTGTTTTGTTTTTTGCCAATAGTTGGTAAGTGATTCCATTAATTTAAGTTAAATTGCTTCAACCTTAAAACCAAGCTTCTGCTTTAGCTTGCACCAAACATTTCGCAACTTCCAAAAATTACTCTGTTCCATTGCTCGTACCGTTGACTGGAAATAATTTGATTTCTCCAAGGTTTCGTTTAGTTCAGCTTCTTTGCGTAGGAAGGCCCGATGGAGAGATTGCATTTCTTCACCAAGTTCAGTTAGATTTTGGTGAGTTTCTTTTAATTGCATCCCTAATGTGTTAATTTCGGTGGTGAGTTTATTGGTATTAATTTCATGGCTCTGATAGATTTCTTTTAATTTTTGATCATGCTCTTTTAATTTTTGCTCATGCTCTTTATGGGTTTTTTCTAGTTTTTGTTCAAGTTTTTCTTTCTCTAAGCTAATTTCTTGAATCGTAATCTGTGCTTGGTTTTGAGCATCGGTTAGTTGGTCAGCGATCGCTTGACGGTCAGAATGCAGGGTTTGAATTTGTTGACTAGAACTTTGCTGAGTTTGATGTAGGTTTTGCAATTGATCGGTGCATCGACTTAGAATCTCTTCGCGCAGATTTTCAGGCAGAAATTCATATTCTCTATGACTCAGCATTTTTAGTTGTAAGCGCCAATTATCTAGCCAGGAAGCGCCGCTTAGAGCATTGTCTTGGCTTACCTGGGAGCTATGTACCCTGAAACTGACTAACACTCGATCTACATACCCCACCTTGCCATAAGCCATAAATCGCAACCACATATCCCAGTCCAATACCTGCACTAAGCTAGGATCAAAATTTCCCACTTGAGCGATCGCCCACTTCGCTAATAGGACATTACTGGGTTCACCGATTTTATTTAGGGGTTCTTGTAATAGATTTGGATCGAGCAGTAAATTTAAGCCCGATTGAATAGCTTGAAGTTGATGCCAATGACTTGTGAGATCTTTGCCATAAAGCGGATCAAAGCTTAAACCATCTTCGCAAATAATCTCTCTTTGGCAGAAAACTAAACCGATTTGATCATCTTGGAGCGCAAGTTTCACCATTTCCTCTACACATTCAGGCCTTAATAAATCATCTTGAAATAAGAATTTTAGATATGTACCAGAGGCGGATTGTAGACAGTAGTTCCAATTTTTTGCTAAGCCCAAACGCTCGTGGCACAGAATTTTAACTTGAAGATCTGGATTGCCAATTGATTGATGATCTAGCAGAGAATGGACAATTTCTAGAGTGCGATCGCTAGAATGATCATCAGAAATTACAATTTCTAAAGGACGATAGGTTTGCTCTAGTACAGATTGAATTGTGGCCGCAATAAAGCGATCGCCATTATAGGTAGGAATGCAAATACTGACTAAAGGATTAGTTAAGAGATTTTTCATGCAACTTCTTTACTTATATTTAGCATTCGTTTGAGCTTAAACCAAAAATGACGCATTTTCCAAAATTTACTGCTTTCCATTGCTTTAATACGGCGAGTTAGATCTTGACAGCGAATCTGTTCTTCAACATTTTGGCGTTCTAGTCCAAGGATTTCTCCCCGACTGCTTGCCAGGGCAATTTCTAGCTTTTGCTTTTCTCTTTGCACGTTGTCTTGGATGTGGGTAAGTTGCGATCGCAGTTCTTGAGTTTTTGCCATTTCTCGAAACAGGTTATATTCCTTATCGGCAATTATTTCAGGTAGAAATTCGGCGTAGAGTTTGCGATGTTTATTGGTAATATAATGTACCAATCGCTTTTGATTCTCGGGTGTTTTACAAGCCTGTACCATAGAATCCGAACGCACCCGATAATCATACATTACTTGATTGATGTGATGGAACTGCCAATTGGTCTGTCCTACCCGTAACCAAAATTCCCAATCTTCATATCCTAGACGTTCTGGAATCCGCTCATCATAGCCGCCACATTCTTGCCAAACCGATTTGCGAAAGATCGCACAGGCATCAATATAGTTACTTAACATCAAGCGATAGAGATCAAAATCTGGTAGTTCCCATCTGCCGATCGCTTCACCAAAAAATTCCATATTGCCATAGACCACGCCTACTTCTGGTTGGTGATTGAGAATCGAAATTCCTTGGGGAATATATTCAGGACGAACTTTATTATCCGCATCTAAAGGCAGAATATATTTGCCACTAGCCTTGGTAATCCCACTATTTCGCGCGTTTGCCAGCCCTTGATTGGGGCGATCCAGAAAAATATAAAATGGATCTTGGCGAATTGAATCCAGAATCTCCAGAGTTTGCGGCTGATCAGAGCCATCATTGACCACGATTACCTCGATCGCCAATTCAGGATTTTGTTCAAGACACAACTCCACCGAAGCGATCGCTTCTAAAAGATATTCGCCGTGGTTGAAACAAGGGAGAATGACTGATAATTCCATGCAAATTATCCAGGTTAGGGAACAGCCACAGTTTGCAAAATCCGTTGAACGATGCCCTTCGCAGAACGTCTACCCATGGCAATTAAGCGGTGGGAAAGGACAAAAGGCGCTAGATATTTTATATCATCTGGAGTGACATAGGCAGATTTTCTTTGCGGATCAAGGCTTAAGCGCATAAAAGCGTAACTTTGGGCGGTTTTTTGTAAAGCTACACTGCCCCTGGGGCTTACACCTAAACTAATTTCACTGTCCTCGCGGGTGGCCCGCACTAAGTCCACAATATATTTACGCACTGGATTGGAAATTGGGATTGCCGCGCAGGCTTGACGCAGAGTTAAGACTTCTTCAGGCGTAATGCAAGGCTCAAGTGGGCGATAACTGATCCCCGTTTTGTCTAAGCGCTCTAACATTTCCATCTCTTCTTGGGCACTAGGATAACCCAAACTAAAAGCTAGGGCGAAGCGATCCAATTGGGCTTCTGGTAGGGGGAAAGTGCCTTGATACTCTACAGGATTTTGGGTAGCGATCGCAAAGAAGGGGCTAGGTACGGGGCGAGAAATGCCGTCTACGGTAACTTGAGTTTCTTCCATCACCTCTAGTAGGGCGGATTGGGTGCGAGGGGTGGAGCGATTAATCTCATCGGCTAATAAAATATTGGCAAAAACTGGTCCGGGTAGAAACTGAAATTCGCCTGATTTAGGATTCCAAATATTTGTACCAGTAATATCCGTGGGTAGCAGGTCAGGGGTACATTGAATCCGTTGAAATTTGCCAGCAATTGAAGCGGCTAGGGATTTCGCCAACAGAGTTTTGCCCACACCAGGAACATCCTCAAGTAGAGCATGACCGCCAGAGAGTAGCGCCACCAGCATTAGTTCAATCCCTTCATCTTTGCCAACAATCGTCTTTTGTAAGTTGTCCACCAAGGTGCGAACTTTTTGGTGTGTGTCCATATTGCGCCTAATAGTTTGCCTTAAGTTACTTTACTGTTAGTCTGAATTTTTAGGGAATTAAATCTTTTCTAGCAATTCCACCAGCTTACGTTTGCGGCTGTGAGTTCGGATTAATTGCTGACGATAGGCTTGCCATCGCTGGGGAGATTGGGGTAATTGAGCTTTTTTTGCATATTTTAGCCAAGCGATCGCCTCTTCATAGTATTTTGCTTTGGCGGTAGTCATGATCACCTCTGCCCTTGCGATCGCCTTTTCACTTACCCAATCTGGGCGTTGGTTGAGGGCAGCATCCATTACTTGTCTGACCAAAGAATCGTGATAGCTGGCTTGAAGATTATCGGCAACTTGAATTGCTTCTGTCAAAAGATTCTCTGCCAAGAAAATCTCTATTTTTGCCTGAGCGATATGGAAATTGTTAGCAGGATCATGCCGCAGAATCTTTAATAAACTTTCTCTCGGCGATCGCCAATCTTCAGGTGACAGTGAATTGGCAATTTTTTGATAAATCTCCAGCGAGGGTTTTAGCTGAAAAGCAATGATTTTAGCTTCCAGGGAAATCTCAGGATAAAGGGTTGCGGCAATGTCGCTTAACCAATTTGCTAATTCGTACTTTTGTAAATCATTGGTTAGCTTAAGTCCAAGTTGGGCAATTTCGATTGCTCTTTCGGTTTTATGCTCTAGCTGAGATTCCTCTAGTTTCTTGGCTATGATCAGGGCTTCATTGGGATCGGAAATCAATTCAGGTGCAAGTTTGATTGCCTGATCTAGTTGATCTAAATCAATCAACTTAGTTAGATAAGCGGTCACTTGTCCTTCTGCTGCAGCAAAATTTAGATACTCTTGCCAACGCTCTGCCCTAGCTAAAATGCGTAATCGAATTTCAGCCAAGTCATCTGCAAAATTAGGTGCTTCTGCTTCCCAAGCTCCTTTATCAGCAATTTCACCAGCCAATACTTTTAGCAAAGGTGGATAATTCCAGCCTTGTTTGACTGCCACATAACTGATATCAAAGCTTTCAGGCAAATCCAGACTAATCATCTTTGCATTCCAACGTTGCATCTGACCTAAGATACCTTTTTGTTTGGGCAGCAAATAATCGGGATTAGAGAATCCTAAGCCCAACCAAGCTTCGGTAAGTAGATGATTAAATTGATATATGCGCTCTTCAAGTTCACTATTATCATCCTCTGTATCCGATTGATCTAATCTGCCAATGTAGGTATCAATTAGCGGCAAAACTAATCTGATTATTTTGGCATATTCAGACTTGGGAATTAATAGTTCAATTTTTTGGACAAATTCAATTACATTGTCTTCCCAGTGGGAACTAATTTCTTTTAAGATCTGCGCCAAATTTTGCTCTAAATCATGATCAGGCATATTTGCAGAAGTTAGAAGGGCATTAATCTTTAGCTCTTCTATGGGATTAGTTGCAGAGTTTGGCTTAGAGAGCTTCTCTTGTTTTTCTTCCGATGTTTCCTCTGATATTTCCTTAGTAATGCCTGAATGCTCCAATAAAAATTGTGCTACCTTCTCAACTTCTTCTAGCAAACTTGGATCGAATTTGATCATATTTTGCACTAAAGTTTGAAACTGATCGCGGTTTAATTGGTCTAGAAGAGATTCAATTGGAACTTTTTCGGTGATTAATTCTGGCTGATGTAGACAAGCGAGCACAGCCGCATTTTGGCGAATCAAGGCTTCACTCAATTTGGGAATGTTGGCGCTCATAGTATTTACCTCTTTTTTCCACTTCTAAAATGTTCTCACATAAGCTAAACATAATTAGCGCATGATCAAGTTTTTTCCACCTCAGTCTGATTTAGAGTCATTTTCATCTGTCCTAACCGCACGGCAATCTCTCCCGCAGCATTTGGTGGCGAGAGCACTTGAGCAGTTTTGTCCAACTTGATGATTCTCACGCGATCGCCAGTTTGGGGCATATAAATAGCAGGAGGTGCGGGTGCGGGTGCAGTCTTAATCTTAAGGGATGGTAAGTGCAATTTGCTAATTTCGTCAAGCCGTTGCTCTGCTCTTTGGACGGTGGAGGCTGAGCCATCTCCTCCTTGCAATTTGCGAATTACGCGGGCGATTTCTTTTTTTGCTTGAGCGATCGCTGCCAAAATCTCCTGTTCTTGCTTTAAGCGCAGTTCTTGATATTGGCTTCGCAAGTTTCCCGACTTATCTAAAATCTCATGGTACAAGCGGTCTGTGTCTCGCAATAGCTGGGAAACAAATTCGGTTTTGGTAGTTTGTTCGCGGGTTTGCTGCTCTAGTTCAGAAATTAAGCGGTTAGTCTCAATTGAGCCAAAGCCTAAATGCTCCTGGGCAGGTTGAACAATCTCTTCACTCAATCCCAAACGGCGAGCGATCGCTAGGGCATTGGAGCGACCAGGAATTCCCCACAGTAGCTTATAGGTAGGTGCTAGAGCCACATCATCAAATTCAACTGAAGCATTCTCAAAATGACTATGCTTGTATTTCAGCATTTTTAATTCGCCAAAGTGGGTAGTGGCAATAGTGAGCAGGACTTTTTTGCCCAAATATTCCAAAAGCGAAATTGCGATCGCTGTTCCTTCTGTCGGATCTGTACCTGCACCAATTTCATCCAGCAACACGAGAGAATGCGGTGTGATCATTTCCATGATTTTACCAATGCGGCGAATATGTCCTGAAAAAGTGGAGAGATTTTGCTGCAAGGATTGTTCATCGCCAATATCCGCTAGAATCCAGTCAAACCAAGGAATCTCAATCGGATCTTGAGCAGGAAGGAACATTCCCACTTTTGCCATTAATGCTACGATCCCAATTGTTTTGAGCGTAGCAGTTTTGCCACCTGTATTTGGCCCAGTGATTACTACGACCCGAATTTGCGGTTCGATTTTTACGCTAATTGGCACTACTTCTCTTCCCGCTTCTCTTTGTTGTTGCCAGACTAAAAGCGGATGTCGTAATTGACGCAAGGTAATCGTTTGATTTATATTATTTTCAGCTTCAGAATCAATCAATTTGGGACGATGTGCTCTTAACCAGTAGGCGTACCTAGCTCTAGCGATCGCCATATCAATTTCAGTGAGAATCGCTAACATTCGCCCTAGATCTGGAGCCACTTCGCCAACGCGATCGCTTAATTGTTGCAAAATTCTCTCAATCTCGGTCTGTTCATAGCGTTCCAATTGTCTCAGCCGATTATTGCCATTCACAATAGAATTTGGTTCAACAAATATGGTCAATCCACTACTAGAAGCATCATGCACAATCCCAGGAATTTGATCCCGATGGGAAGACTTTACTGCCAATACAAAGCGATCGCTTCTTTGGGTAATAATATTCTCTTGCAAGGCATTAGCTTTTACCTGCATAATATTTCTGAGAGAAGTGAGAATTTGATCGCGTACTTGTTTGAGTGAAGCGCGATAATTTGCGAGTTTCTCTGAAGCCCGATCTAAGACAGAACCACCTTCATCAATACAATGATAAATTTCCTGCTCGATTTCAGGATAGGTGCGTAAATCTTGCACTAATGCTTGTAAATTTTCACAATTTTCGGCATTGTCTAAAACTCGGCGGAGATTCCTCGCTCCTGCGAGAGTTGTTGCTACTTGCCAAAGTTCTGCCGCATTGATCGTTCCTTTCTTTTCGGTGCGAGCGATCGCTTCAGAGATATCTTCAATCCCTTCCATCGAAAGACCGCCTGCAATTCGCACATCTAAGTCATAGACCTCTTGGGTTTGGGTTAGTAGCGCTTGACTGCGACCAAAATGATCAGGAATTTGGGTTTGTCTGGTCGCCTTCATTCCTAGCTTGGTAGCGGCAAAGGTGGCAACCTGTTGGCATAGTCTTTCCCATTCCAATAAATTCAGGGTTAAGGCTTGAGTAGAATTAGAAGTAAGTTCGGGGTTTTGCTGTGGCATCAAATGTTTATAAGGGTTAGGATTTATTAAAGTTAGGGATAACGGTAGAACATAGCTTTTAACAGGTAATCTCAAATCTAAAAACGATCATATCATAGGAACCAAAACCGCCCTTTCAGCCACTTTATCTAGGTTGATCAGTGGAAATTCAGTCTGAGTAAAGTTTTTGATTTTTCATGATCGATTGTCATTTGTCAAAGT
>JBBRVV010000028.1:0-11445 GCA_038246525.1 Pseudanabaenales cyanobacterium | reverse complement strand
TATGGCTCAATTCTTCTTGGGTTGCCGCCAATTTTTGCGAAAGCTGACTGACGATTTGCTCTTGCTCAAGCGCTTGATGCTTAACGATTTCAGGGTTTGCCGTCATGCCTGCATTGTCTCTGACTAGACGAAAAAGCTCCTCAGATAATTGCTGTACCAATAGATCTTTTTGTTGAAGTTCCTGGCGCAATTGCTGTATTTCCGAGTCTGAATTTTGCACTGAATTTAGATTTGGCGTAAGGCTGCGATCGCTGGTAGTAAGCATAATTATTAGGGGGTAGCTTTTTGCCGTTTAATGGGATTTTTTGCCTTGGATTATACTGGTAAAACCCTAGAAAGCCTAAATTTTTTTCGCTTGTAAAATTCCATCTTCGAGATAGGCGATCCGATCAGCTAAGTCAGTAATCCGAGGATCATGGGTGACAATCAAAACCGTAGTTTGCCTTTCCTTTGCCAATTGACGCAAAAGCTCCATCACCAAGTAGCCACTATGGGAGTCTAGCGAAGCGGTGGGTTCATCTGCCAAAATCAACTGTGGACTACCAACCAATGCGCGGGCGATCGCTACCCTTTGTTTTTCGCCGCCAGAAAGCTGTTTCGGCAATTGATGCAATTTATCGCCCAAGCCCACTTTTGCTAGAAGTTCAGATGCTTCTTCTTTAGTAGATTTTTGATTTAATTCTTTCAATTCAAAAGTAACCAGAATATTCTCTAGAGCAGAAAGAGCAGGAAAAAGATTAAAATCCTGAAAGACAAAACCCAGATGATCTCGCCGAAATTTCGCCAGTGGAGCCTTAGAAAGCCTAGTAATCTCAGTGCCCAACAAACTCACTTTGCCACTAGTGGGCGTGAGCAATCCTGCTAACACCGAAAGTAATGTAGTCTTGCCTGAACCAGATCTTCCCATCAACAATTGAATATCTCCAGCCTCGATTTGCCAAGTAATTGGTTTGAGAATCTGTAATCGATTATTGCCAACTTTGACTGAAACTTCTACTTGATTCGCCGCGATCGCAATCATTGATTAACCCACAATTAACGGAAAGTTCAACTCTTCTCTTTGGGCAAGATAAAGTTTTGCTACCTGACGCGCAAGGTTACGAATACGGGCAATATAACGCACTCTCTCTGTCACCGAAATCACGCCTCTAGCATCGAGTAGATTAAAACTATGAGAACATTTTAGGACATAATCAAAAGCTGGCAAGACTAGTTCTGCGGTGAGCAAATTGCTGGCTTCTGCTTCGTATTGAGAAAATAAGCGAAAGAGTAAATCTGAATTTTGGACTTTTTCACCCTTTAGCTCACCCTTTGATTTGCCAAAGTTGCCAAAATTGTAGCGACTATGTTCTACTTCACCTTGATGATGCACCTGTCCATATTTTACCTGCCCCAGTTGTGGGTGAGACTGCCAGACAATATCAAAAACTGAATTTACTCCCTGCAAATACATCACTAGCCGCTCTAACCCATAGGTAATTTCGACCGAGACAGGGCGACAGTCAATTCCACCTGCCTGTTGAAAATAAGTAAACTGAGTCACTTCCATCCCATCCAGCCAGACTTCCCAACCTACACCCCAAGCTCCCAGAGTTGGCGATTCCCAATCGTCTTCGACAAAGCGCACATCATGGTCAGCAGGATCGATGCCCAAAAACTTCAGACTATTCAAATACTGCTCCAAAACGTCATCGGGAGAAGGTTTGAGCAAGACCTGAAATTGGTAATAATGCTGCAAACGATTAGGATTTTCGCCATATCTGCCATCAGTAGGACGGCGGCAGGGTTCCACATAGGCGACGCGCCAAGGTTCTTGTCCAATCGCTCGCAAGAAGGTATGGGGACTCATCGTGCCAGCGCCCTTTTCAATGTCATAGGGTTGGGCAATCAAACAGCCGCGATCGCTCCAATATTTTTGCAAGTTGAGGATGACGGTTTGAAAATCCATATAAGTTTGGCGAGATTTTGACTGGTAAATTTGGCTGATATAGCTAACTAGGAATTATGCCATGTCTAGAGAGCGATCGCCTTCCGAAGCTAAAACTTGATCTTGATCAAGCTCAAAGTTGGGGTAGATTTTTAAATCTTGGTTTAAATAAAATGACTTTGGGTTTCACAAAAGCATGGAATGGTAAAAATCAGAATAAATAGCCCAGCATCATTAGGTCATCGACAATTTTTTAGAGAAGATTCGGAAATATTTTGCTAATGGCTTAAACTTGATCGCGAAATAAATTATTCTAATGGCAAGAATCAACTTTAAGAATCAATGTTTATAAATTTATCGATTCTCTCTTACTTTTAAGCTCTAATATTTAAGCTCTGATGTTTAAGCCCTGATCTTTATGCCTCAAAGTTTTTTAGACGCGATCGCCGCTTTCAATCAAGCAGAATATTATAGTTGTCATGATCTATTGGAAGAGATTTGGCATAACGCTAATCCAAGCGATCGCAACTTCTATCAAGGGATTTTACAAATTGCTGTAGGACTTTATCATTTACAAAATCTAAATCAGAACGGAGCCGCTATGCTCTTAGGTGAGGGAATTGGCAGATTACGTCGTTATTGCCCTGACTATCAAAATCTAAATTTAGCAGACTTGGTTTTGGAGAGTGCAAGTTTACTGAAAGTAGTCCAGCAAATAAGCAAAGAGAATTTCCCGATCTTTGTGCAGCAGCTTGAAACCTCTAATTTATTTATAACTACACTACCTGTAACCAAACCAAAAATCAAATTTATTAATTAGAAATAAAGATTAAATAACTTGTGCATTTAGGTTATTGTCAGGAATATCTCTATGGTTCTATTTGGGGAGATATTCATCAAGACTGATAAGCAGATTTTCCTTAACTATTTGGTCAGGAATGTTGTTCACCCGTCTTCTTCGTCCAATTGCTTCTTGTCATGTACTTTGCTCAGTCTGTCTTTACTCAGTAAAATAATTCGCTTATTACGGCTACTACCCGTGATGTGTTTCCGCTATTTAATGACAAGTCCATTGAATAGATAGAGAGTATATTTTGATTTATTTTTTTTCGGGATGGGGTGGAATGTGGCAAATTAGCTGTTCCTTGCAGCCTAGTTTTTCATTATTTATCGCTTCAATCAATTCCTGCAATTGTCCATAATCATGTTGATTGAATTGCATCACTAATCTAGGAAGATTTAGCAAATGAGCATCTTTCTGCTCTTGGGGAAGTGCCTGGCTACGATAGATTTCACCTTGAAAAAGTGCAGATTGGAACTGACGATTTAATTCTGTTAGATGCAAATCCGAGATATCATAGTTCAGCCTAATTACCAATAGATTCCCTACCCAGCGAATGGAATGATAACAGCTGTAGAAGTTCTGAATATATTTGCAAGCAGATTCAATCTGATCAGTGATTTTATAGAGTCGGCGATCGCCAGAATTAATTAAATTACGACTGAGTAAATGATTATCAACGTATACACTCCATTCTTGCCAGTAATCCCCACCTGGCAAATCAATTAGCATTATCGGACGAGGCGTAGCTTTTCCAGTTTGACAGAGAGTAAGACATTCAAATAACTCATCTTGAGTACCGAATCCCCCAGGAAAGATCACTACCGCATCACTTTCCTTTAAGAAAAATAATTTGCGCGTGAAAAAATACTTAAAACTGACTAAGCGATCGCTCGCTACAAAAGGATTACTGGTTTGCTCAAAGGGTAGGCTAATATTCAAGCCAAAGGAAGCATCTTTGCTGGCTCCTTCATTCCCTGCCTCCATTATTCCGCCCCCAGCCCCAGTCAAAATCAAAAATCCCAGTTCAGAAATTCTCTGGGCAAAGCGTTTCGCTTGGGCATATTCTGGCGCAGTATTGGGAGTACGGGCAGAGCCAAAAATACTCACCTTACGGATATGACGGAAGGGGTATAAAACAGTGAGCGCGCGCTGCATATCCTGTAAACAGCCATCAATTAGCTTCCAGTCTAGCCTTTGGAGGTCTTTAGATTTTGCGATTTCGATAACAGAGTTTAAGGATCTGGCGATCAAATCTCCGTTTAGCACTTGCGGATTTTGTTCTAACTGATCAAGCAACTGGTTCAGGTGCGATCGCAGGTCAGAATAATTGGGTTGGGAAGATTGACTCATAGTCTAATTGTAGAGGATTTAGGCATTAAATAGGTGAGAGGAATTAAATGTAAGATTGAGTAAGTTCCATTCAGTGAGCCAGCTAAACGTGGTCGTTCAATTGGCTCAACTATCTCTTGGAGGTTATCTTGATGATATTGACTTACTAAAAAATCTGTATACATAAGAGAACAGCATTTTTAACAGAGTTGGGTAGCTTTTCAATATTTTGTAAAATAGCTGATTCTAATGTCATGGTTGTATCTCCTTATTTGTAAACAAAGTTCTCATAGACTAAATCTCTCAAGTAATAGAACCGATCGCATTTTTTACCATCTTCTTCAACTCTTCCCAAATATCCCGCTAATGGTGAAGATAGCTCAATTAGTAAATCTCTTACTATCGGATCTTGAAGCACAGATTCATTGTCTTTGAAAAACATTGCATTATATTGTGTACAAATCCTCTCAAAATTTGGCTGTGTTGTTCCCATATCAGCTAATCTTTTTACCGCTTGAACAATACGAGATCGCAATTTAATCTCGCCTTCAACTTTCTGAATATATTCATCAATTTTGCTGTCAATTTGTCCTGTTTGAAAATATTTTCTAAGTTCGGTAAGATTGATTGCACCATCATATTTGGCTTTGAGTTCAACTAATTTTTGTAATGTCATAGCGTTAAGAATGTTGATTTTTATCCCTTCTGAAATTTTTGAAACAAGTGCAGAATCTTTAAGATAGCTAGATGGTTCAGCCGAGCAAATTATCAATCCAATCGCCAAATGATAATTTTCCTTCAAATTCCTCCTAGCAATTCTTTGGAGTTGATCTACCGTTGTATCAGGAACTGATTTTCCCGCTTTACATTCTGCTGCTAATGCATAAGGTTTTGAGCAAAATAAATCTAGTCCTCCCGCACCACCTCTATAAAATTCATCAACGGTAAAGCCTAGAAATTCCAAACCTTTTTTTGTAATGTTCTCAAAATCAGTGCCAGCTTGATAATTACTTTTTCCTTGGTCTTCTTTGATACTGCGATCGCCAAGTGATGAAATTGTCTTAATCCAAGCAAGTTTCTTGACGGCTTCTATTTTTCGCTGAATCTCTACTTCTTCAAGCATTCTCTGGATTTGAGCGTCTAAAGATTCTGGTGGTTCTAAGTTCTCTAATCTTTGTTTGAGTCTAGTAAAATCGCGATCGCTCAGAACTGGCAAAAATTCATTTATATGTATATTAGGAATTTGGACAATTTTACTTCTAGACTGCGATATGATCTCCACAGGAAGTAGCAAGCGATAGACTCGCAGGTATGCCAAGAATATGTTTCCTAGTTTATCTTGCTGTGCTTTAAATAATTCTAGTGAATAGCCAGTATGTAAGGCTAATATCTCTAAAGAAGCATTTTTATCTACTACTTGATAGAGTTCGCATTTTGCCCAAGCTGCAAGTTTAATTTTGCCATTTTCATTGGTTGATTCATTGGAAAGTGCAAATTGTGTTCCCGAAACGAGAGGAGAGTTAGCCAAAACAGCAATTGATGAACCTGAGACTAATGACTTTAGGATTATGTCAGGTAGTAACAATGCAGTAAAAATTACAGTGTTCGTCATTTAAGGAGAACTCAATATTTCTACAATAAGAGGATTATTCACAATTAAATTACTTTCCTGAATAAGCTTTATAATTTCATTCTTATCTGAACTTTCTTGATAGATATCGTAAAGGGCAATAAGGGGTTTTAATTCTTCTTCCTTAAGAATAACTACTTCACCGCCATCTGTCTTTAGTTTTGTCTCAAGTTCTCTACCTTTTTTCCACGTCTTTCCTAATGGCTTAGTACGGACAAGACATCCACGAGTTAAGCCATGTTTTTCGTATTTAGTGATATTCCCCATAACAGCATTAAAAGTAGCAGCAGTCTCGGTATCACAAACACGAACTCCAATTTTTACATCTTTTTGCTTAGTGGTATCATAACCGTTGATAATCATCTGAATATCATTATTTTTTGTTATAGTCTGCAAATTCGTCACCTTTACTCCACCCGTCTCCTGATGTAAATGGTTTAGTCCAAATCTGATAATCTCTGCAACATCATCATCCGATCTACTTGAGAGTGCTGAATCTTTCTCTTTCTCTTTAAACCTTTCAATAAATATTTCGATATCAGGCTTGCTTTGCTTTTTACTTCTCTCATCAAACATCTTTGCAAACATTTTCATTAGATCGCGCAGATTAGAAGCTTCCCTAGCTAATTTATCAACAGTTTTTAATATTTCATCTTGGGTAAATGGGTAAAAAGGAGGGAAAATAACATCTGCCTTTTGATAAAACCAATTTAGTCTGCCTTCGATTATGCTTTTGAAATCTTCATTTGAGGGAACTGCCAAATTAACTTTTAATTGAGCAACTCTTGCTTTAGTTGCAGGTGGAAGAGCCTCGATCTCAGCCTGTTTATCGGTAACTGCTGATGTTAAGAGAACAATATTTTGACATTGAAGATGCAAGCGTTCTACACAAAAAGCTACAACCTGGGAGGGCGTATATGGACAATCAAACGAGGGAGTAAAGTTCTCTAATTGATCAAAACAAATCACGACAGGAAGAGAAGCAGCTTTTGCCAATTTACAGATATCTGCAATCAAAGGAACTGAGAGACTTTGCTGCTCACTTAGAGCATATTTTGGCAACTTAGCAGCATTCACTTTTTCTTCATTATCAGCACCCCTAAGCCAACATTTTGCTCCCTCTCTTGCCTCAGTAAAAAGATTATCTGAAGGAAAGTCAATCTCAAACAATAGAAGAAGTAAAGCAATTACACAATCTTTGTTTATAGAATACTGCTTAGCAATTACACCTGCGAACTTGCTCAAAAAGTTCATAAGCTCAAAATGAGTCATAAACTTATGACTATCAGAAATATATTCTTTAAGCAATAGTGGTTCACTAGCTCTAGTATTATATTCTTTATAGGTTTGATCCTTTAGATTTTTTATTAAACCTATAGCAATTCTTTCCCATTGAGTTAGACCCTCTCTATTTTGCCGTTCAAAACTTTCAATTAGATGAAATCTGACATGATAATCGGGACGACTTGGCTCAGTAACTGGAGGGATATAGGCAAAGACTCCGCGATTTTCTGTCTCTAAAGATTCTCGAATACGGCGTAAAAGATGACTTTTGCCAATTCCTGCATCGCCTGAAATCAAAATACCAATTTTTTCGGTTTGGTTAATTTGATAAATTTGCTTGAAAATAGTCTTTGCTGCTTCTTGATGGAGAGTGGAAACTTCAATGGGAATATCGCCCCAGATATCTGAGCCTGTAATGATAGGCTTAACTTGGAAGGGGTTAGCAATCCTTTCGCAGGCTTCTTGAAATTGAATAAAAATGTCTGACATATTCTTGTTAATCTTACTCAAACTTAGTTAATGTAAACAGCAAACCTCGAATTTCGCTATGAATTGATGAGTTCTTTTGTTCTTCAGTTGCCTCTGAGCCACCTGTTCGTAAGTGAAAAATTCTGTCTGTTTGCGTTTGCATTAGCCATTCGTTGAAATTCTCAGGTGTTATGGTCTCTCCTAGTTGTTGCCGTAAATGCCAAATTGGAACAAATCCCGAAGCGTAAAGAGCATTAGTCTGCTTCAGATTCTCATAAGTTTCTAGCGTCAGCGATTTAAATTGATCGTAAGAAGAAATTTTAGGAATAGTCGCAGAGGTTGCAACGTTAGGCGCAAATTTAATCAGACCAATGTACTTCAACAAACCCGTTGCCATCCAAGTACCGACCACCGTGCCAGAATCCTTAAAATTCAGATTTCCAATCTCCGCCCCCAGAACACTCTGCCACGACTCACCTTTTAGCGAAATAGAAAAAGAAGTACCTTTCTTCGTAACTTCAATCACCTCCGCCTGTTCAAGACTTTCCAGCGCCTGATCAAAATCAGCCTTATTTTTTTTCTTGCCTAGCACGCGATCGCGTAATCCAGTTTTTTTAAGCACATCCCTTTTAGGATCAAGCTTTTTTTGCTCATCATCAACAATTAGAGCCAGCAGAATTCGAGCTTTAATCTGATTTTTGTCAAGTGAAATGTTAGAGCTTTGAGAGGTAGCTGCCATTTGTCTCCTAGATATTTTGTGCTAAAAATCAGGTTTACCAAATCATAAACCCAAGCCGCAAATTATGCAAAATAAATCTAAATAGAAAATGTTTTATAGACAGCTTCTCAAATTGTCCAAAGCAGTTTTATTTGTTGCCGTACACTTTCCAATTTACTTAATGAGCCGCTTGTAATTGATCTTCTAAAAGGCGATCGCCAATTTGCTTAAAATCCGTTTCGCCAAAAATTGCCGATTCAAAGCGATAATATTTGAATTCCAAAACGTTACTAGAGTGATCAATTAAAAAGAAAGTGCGATGTTCTAAAGGCGTATCTGGAAATCTCACCTTTGGCTTTTGATAAAACTGAAGATTACGTTCCTGCGCTCTTTCCAGTAACACCATCCAGCTTTTTTCATGGATAAACACCAACCCAAAATGACGCGGATAAATTCCAGCTTGATCTTGAGCATCATCTGCCACATGAGCCACCAACTGATGCCCATACAGTCCCAAAATAATTGACTTATCCGACTCTCTTCCAGCCAAACAGCCCAACCCATTTACATAAAAGGATTTAGTGCTATGCACATCGGTTACAGGAAAAGCTAAATGAAACAGGATCTGATTGGTAGTCATAGATCGAATCTAAACTTCAAGAATTAATTTAGTCTGCTTAATTTTATCAGGCACAGGAATCGGATAATCACCCGTAAAGCAAGCCGTACAAAAATATGATGGATCGGTAGCAGTTGCTTCAAGCATTCCATCATGACTGAGGTAAGCTAAAGAGTCTACCCCAATAATTTCAGCGATCGCTTCAACCGATCTAGTAGCCGCAATCAGATGATCTTGGGAATCAGTATCGATCCCATAAAAACAAGGATGAGTGACTGGCGGCGAAGAAATTCTCATGTGAACTTCAGTTGCTCCTGCTTCGCGCAAAGCCTTGACAATTTTACGGCTAGTAGTACCGCGCACAATCGAGTCATCAATCACAATCACCCGCTTACCCGCCAATACATCTTTGAGCGGATTCAGTTTCATGCGGATGCCAGATTCGCGCATCGCTTGAGTAGGTTGAATGAACGTGCGCCCCACATAGCGATTTTTGATCAAGCCCTCTGCAAAAGGAATCCCAGACTGTTGAGAATAGCCGATCGCCGCAGGTGTACCCGAATCTGGCACACCAATTACAATGTCAGCTTCTACGGTCGATTCTTGCGCCAAAACTTTACCCAACCGCATTCGATAGGTATAAAGGCTCTCTTGATTCATCACGCTATCAGGACGAGCAAAGTAAATCATTTCAAATACACAGAGTTTGGGTGGCACTGCTGATTTGACTTCGTTATGCCAAAAAGTGGACTGAATCCCCTGCTCCGTAATCCAAACCAATTCGCCTGGTTCTACATCCCGCACAAAATTCGCACTAATAATGTCTAGCCCACAGGTTTCGGAAGACACTACATAGCTGCCATCCTCTAATTGCCCAATCACCAAAGGACGAACTCCATAGCGATCGCGTGCCGCCGCCAAACCTTCTGCCGTACCCACTACCAAACTAAAAGCGCCATCACAGCGTCTAATTGCCGTAGTTATGCCCTCTAGCCAACCCTGTCCTTGATCTACTGCTTCCGCGATCGCCTGGGCAATACCTTCAGAGTCAGTAGTAGATTCGAGGTTATAGCCTGCGGCTGAGACTTCGGCCCTAAGCTCCATTGCGTTTACCAAATTGCCATTGTGCGCCAGTGCCAGATCACCCAGGCGGGTATTCACTACGATCGGTTGCGCATTAACTACCTTACTAGAGCCAGTAGTGGAGTAGCGGTTATGTCCCACGGCAATATAGCCAGGCAGGGCTGCCAATATCTTCTCATTAAAAACTTGGGATACCAAACCCATCGCTTTGTAGATATGCGTAGCTCTTCCATTAGGCGTATGCTCAAAAGTGGCAATCCCAGCGGATTCCTGCCCACGGTGCTGAAGCGCATAGAGGCCAAAATAGGTCATCTTAGCAATATTCGTATCAGGGTCTAGATTACTACGGGGTGCCCAAGACTCATTAATGATTCCAAACACTCCACAAGCTTCTCTAGGGCTATCAAAAGCATCTTTTAGTTCACCGAAAGGATCGCCTAGATAATCAACTAATTCGCCGTCGGGGTAATCTTCTTGACTAGCTAAATCGCTACAACTACCATCAATACTCAGATCAATATTTAGAGAATTGGCAGTAGCGCCCATAGTAACCTGGGGAGATAAATTAATCATGGTCTGTTTGTTTAAGTAAACATTAAGCCCTCGACTTCATCCTAACTTGGTTAGGAGAGATCTAACATAGCAAAACTTAACATTTTTAAGCCCAGCAAAATCGGTTACTGAGTACATCCAGGCTTGTAAACTAAAAGTTGCAACATCCTGATTAGACATTTGTTGGCACGGCTTCTCAAAACATAAAAATCTAAAATTAAGAATTAAGGCATAGAGGTTACTACCGCATGGACAATACAATCAGCTTGGAAATTATCGAGGTGGTAGAACAGGCAGCGATCGCTAGTGCCAAGTGGATGGGCAAAGGCGCTAAAGATGAGGCAGATGAAGCCGCCGTGGACGCAATGCGCGAACGGATGAACAAAATTCATATGCGTGGTCGGATTGTGATCGGTGAAGGAGAAAGAGATGAAGCTCCCATGCTCTACATCGGCGAAGAAGTGGGCATCTGCACCCAAGCTAATGCGGCTGAGTTTTGCACCCTTGAAGAGTTACAGGAAATTGACATTGCCGTAGACCCCTGCGAAGGTACAAACCTAGTGGCAAAAGGTCAAGGTGGCTCAATGGCAGTATTGGCAATCTCCGAGAAAGGTGGACTATTCGCTGCCCCAGACTTTTATATGGACAAATTGGCAGCTCCAGCTGTAGCAGCAGGTCATGTGGACATTCGCAAAACTCCCACTGAGAACCTGAAAATCCTCTCTGAGTGCATGGAACGGGCGATCGAGGATCTGGTAATTGTGGTAATGGATCGTCCTCGACACAAAGATCTGATTGCGGAAATTCGTCAGGCAGGCGCACGAGTGCAGCTGATCTCTGATGGCGATGTATCAGCGGCAATTTGTTGTGCTTTTGCGGGCACCAATATTCACTGTTTGATGGGCATCGGTGCGGCTCCAGAAGGTGTGATTTCGGCAGCGGCCATGCGTTGTTTGGGTGGTCACTTCCAAGGGCGCTTAGTTTACGATCC